>NZ_DAOMOZ010000239.1:0-6826 GCF_035444585.1 Agriterribacter sp. | reverse complement strand
GGAAGAAGAAAGTGTATAATGAGGCGGCAAATGCGCTACCATTACATGTATCCCTTCATCGGCATATCGCTTCGCTCTTTCGATCATAGCCTTATGGCATGTGCCGGAAACCGACGCATACAGTGTTACGCCACTGCGGTTAAATCCGGTAAGCACCGATATAACCGCTTTCCGATCGCGCTCTGCCATAGATAATCCTTCGCCCGTTGTGCCCATCACAAAAGGATGACAGTTGTGTACTAAGATCCCTTCGATCATTTTCTCCAAATGATGCCTGTCTATTTTTCCCTTTTCATTAAAGGGGGTGACCAGGGGTACCAAAACACCATTGTATTGTTTCACGTTTTGTATTAATAAGCTGATTGATAAATTTTAACGGCGTCTGAATACTGGAGCTCCCGCACGTTATTTTTCAATAACCGGGTTACTCTCATCGCATCTTCGGCCATACCCGCTATACTGTCTGCAGGTATATTTAATTCCGAAAGCCTTAAAGGCATATTACAGTCCTTCATCATTTTAATGATATGCTGAATACCCGCTTCGGCCAGGAGCTCCGGGCCACCACTTGAAGAACAACCCATTGCCGTTGCAATAGCAGCATACCGTTCGGGCGCCGCAGGAAGGTTGAATTGCAGCACATGCGGGAGCAGCAAAGCATTGGAAAGTCCATGGGCTATATGAAAACGGCTGCCCAACGGGTAAGCAAGAGCATGTACTGCAGCGGTATTGACCGGCCCCAGGCAAATACCGCCAAAAAGACTTCCTAAAGAAACGGCAGCACGTGCTTCAAGATCATTTCCGTTCCGGCAGCATTTTACAAGGTTCGCGCTGATCAAACGAATACCTTCCAGCGCATATACATCTACCAGCGGATGGGCAAAGCGGTTGGCGTAAGCTTCTATACAATGCGTAAGCGCATCAACACCTGTAGCTGCTGTCATTGCTGCAGGTAACGAAACTGTAAGCAGAGGGTCTGCATATACCATATCCGGCACCAGGAATGGGCTGATAATACCTTTTTTCTGATCGTCGCTTTCGTCAAGGAGGATCGCATTGGGCGACACCTCACTTCCCGTACCCGAAGTGGTGGGCGAACAAATCAATAATATGCTGCGTTCTTTGAGGCGATTGATACCCATGATATCAGCCAGGGACTGGGTATTTTTTATTTGTGCCGCCACAAGCTTGGCCACATCCATAACGCTGCCACCGCCAATGCCAAGCACACAATCCGGTTGAATACCCTTCGCGATATCCAGTAGTTTTCTAAAGTCGTTACAGGTAGGCTCCTTCCGGATAGAAACATCTACGGCTACTTCGATCCCTCCCTTTTTCAACCCGCCTATCAGGTCCTGAAGCCGGGGGAGCACTGCCGGCAGGGTAACAAGCAGCACCCGTTTTAGCTGAAAGGCCTGAAGATCATTGGGCAGGTTTTTCAAACATCCGCCGCCAAAATTCAATTTCCGTGGCTGGTATACCTGTAGCAAGTCCTGGATCATAAATCGTGAATCATTATTGGTTAATAAAAAGGGCAAAGCGGTAGCTGATACCCGTGTAGCATCCGTTCACGGATAATAGAGCGAGCAGACGTATGGTTGTCGGGGATCTATTCCTTCAGAACATTCAGATAATTCTGATATGCCTCATTGATATCAACCTGTTCACCTTGGGGAGTACAATAAACCAGCACTCCAAATCCAATGGAGAACCGGTCGCCTTTCTTTACAGTGACAACGCTTTTTTCTCCCTGTTTCATCGCTTCCCTGCCAAAAGGGTTAGCGGCGATATAACCATAGTTGCGCGAGTGAAACCAGGCAGGGCGGAAATTAGCAGGATCCTGCATAATGGCCATTCCTATATAATGATCATCAACTTCACCACTATAATCAATCCATTCAGATGCTTTTCCCCAGGTACCATCTTCATCCTTCTGCCCTTCAGCATTGGTAATGTGCCCATCTCCGTACTGGACGGTGATCCTGGTGTTCACCCGGATGCCCAGTCCCATTTCTTCCTGGTCTCCGAAGGTGAAGTCACTGCTGTCTGAAGAGTAGGTACTGTTCGACGTCAACAAATATCCGGATGGTCCCGTTATGATCGAGTATTTGACCAGTTCTGCGACCATCCGGTCTTTACCATCGGCGCTCATGTAATAATTGCGTACCGTAAACGTGCCCTTCCCGGGCCCGCCTTTTGGCTGCTCTGCAAACAGCTCATGCTCCACTTTCCCTTTCAGCCGCCAATAATCAATTCCATTCAAATCTGCGTAGCTCAGCCAGATACCCGGATGCCACGAGCTGTGATCTTTAGGATCGCCGGCAAGCACCGGATGATTCCTGGTTGCCTGAGCACCGCAGGGCGTCATTACATTTTCGAAGTAGGGCCGGGTGATCACAGAGTCCTCATAAACATAGGTAGCAAACGGTTTTTTATCTATCAGGATAAACAGTTTGCCCGGCTCCTGCTGGAACTCCACTACAGGAAGCTCCTCTTTTGTATTCTGATTACCGGAACAGCCCACCAGTACAACTGCCATAACCAGGCAAGCCGTCCAGCTTTTAAAACGGTCAGATCCTATTTTCATATTATATCATTTGCAAGTTATCGTTTCAGGTTTAAGGTTGCATTAAGCAAAAATGTGCTATTTATAAGGCAGCTCATATCCCTTCCTGTATTCCCTGCCCAGTAATGCTGTTGCCTGCTGCTGATAGCCGGGACATATCACCGCGCGCTTTACCGGATCATATTCGATGGAGGGGGCGTTCAGCCGGTTGGCAATATTCATTAAATTGCAAAGATCTGATGACACCCTTCCTGTTTTAACCGGGGAAAGCAGCCTGGAAGGGTTATTTTCCCGCACGGCAGCAAGGTAATTCGGAATAATGCTTTCAACCGGTTCCGGCGATTCAATTTTGATCTGTTCTTTTCCTTTCGTAACAATAACGCCGGCGCGGCCGAAATCCATTTTACCATCAGTTCCGTATGCTACATTTCCGTTATCATGGCCTTCCAGGTTATAAGGGGTCCACAACCGCATTTCATAGATGATCTGGCTGTCATCATATTGAAGGATCGCGGTTTGTGTATCCGGCGTTTCGTGGTCATCATTATAAAAGAATTGTCCCCCTGAAACGATCATTCTTTTGGGATAGCGATTCCCCAAAGCCCAAACCGCAATATCTATCTGATGAACGCCATCATTTACAGTGTCGCCTCCACCATAATCCCAGAACCAATGCCAGTTATAATGCCAGCGGTTTTTGGTAAACGGTACCACCGGGGATGGGCCAAGCCACATATCATAATTAACACCCCGGGGAGGCTGCTCCGCAACAGCACGCCCGATGGGTTCACGAAGCTGATGGTTAATGGCCTTAACCGTATGAACTTTTCCGATGATGCCGCTGTTCAATTGCTTTATGGCTTCGATGTGGTCTCCTTCGCTCCTGCGCTGTGTTCCGTGCTGAACACATTTGTTGTACCGTGCAGCCGCTTTAATTAAAAGTTCGGCTTCTTCCACCGTGTGGCTGCAGGGTTTTTCTATATATACATGCTTTCCGGCCATAAGCGCCCATAACGCCATCGGTGTATGCCACTGGTCGGGTGTTGCAATACTTACGGAGTCAATAGACTTATCTTCAAGCAGCTTACGAAAGTCTGAATACCTTTTCACCTGTCCCCCGTTTGGCAGCTCCCTGGCAGCCGCGCCGAGGTGTTGCGGGTCTACATCACAAACTGCCACCACTTTACAACCTTTTGCTTTAGCAAAACCTTTACAATGAAAGTCGACACCTTGCCTACCCGTGCCAATGATCGCGTGGTTGATCGTATCGCCGGGAGACGTCTCCTTCCACGAGCCGGATGCAATAAACGGCGCCGCTAACAGCCCCGCACCTGCAACACCGGCTGTTTTAATAAAGTCGCGGCGGGTTGTCTGCCTGTTTTTCAATTCCGTTTTGCCATTATCCATAATTCATTGATTATTTTGTTTTGATAAATAAAAATTATGTGGTGTTACACGAACAAAGTCTGCCCCAATTAAACGATGTGGCTAAAACGCTGATACAATCATATTCCTGCAATGATACAATGACAGATATTGGGAAATTCAAATCTAATGAAGTTAATCTGGATCATGAAGGAAAGCACAATGAAAGCGTTTACAATGATCTGATCTTTATCCACCTGTGAAATGCTCCAGCGTTAAAATTGCAGCATAATAAGATCAATACTTTTTTTCAAACCCTGCTACATAATTGTTGATCTCAGCATCTGTTAAATAATTACCCGAGCTGATAATGATCCGGTACCTGAACGTTAAAGATCCTCCTTTCGTCATTGAGTAGTTTAAGGATTGTTTGCCATCAGTAAAATCTTTCACTCCAAGCGGATTGGCAGAAAACAGCCCATAGCCACGCGCATGCCAGTAGGTTGGATACGTTATATTTTCCGGATGATCGCAAATAACCAACGAGATCTTCTCTGATCCAATATGACCGAACAGGTCCATCCACTTCGCACGTGTGCTCCACACATCGCTTCCTGCAACACCTTCGCTACTTCTGTAGTTACCGGCAGGGCCTCCTTCAACCGGGTTGTCCTTTTCTTCTTTAGAAGGTAATTCCAATTGCCTGGCCACACGGATCGCAAACATCCCCTCTTCCGTATCATTAAATACCACCACGCTGGTGTCGGCGGTTAAGGTGGTGATCCTGTCAATGATCCGAACAGATCCATCTGCAATGAAGTGATATTCCGTTCTTTCGTTTAAAAGCTTATTCCCAAAAGGCGACAGCCAGCTTTCCTCTGTTTTCAGAACACCTTCGTTCTTACCCGAGGAAATTTTCCTGATCTTCATATGCTTAATATATCCATTATGAACCTTTTTCTTACTCTCAGGAACGGCATGGGAGTTATTCCAGAAATCATAGGTGTTTACATTTCCGTAATTCAGCCACATACCAATGTGGTGCGGGTGATCGCGGCGTTCACCCGGTCTCGGGCTTATGGGCCATCCCCGCGTTACAGCCGTTCCTGACGAAGTTAAAACAGGATAGAGCACCTGCTTCACTAAGCTGTCGTGATAACAATAAGATGTAAACAGCTTACCGTCTATCATAACATCAACCTTCTGTTCAGCTTCACGATTAATGATATTAACAAGCTGACTGCTACCGTTCCCTTTAATATTTCGACCCTGTGCCGGCAAAAGAAAAGGCATACAAAATATAACGGCAAACAAAATGAGCCTGATCAATCTGATGTTCATATCTATGTGATTTTTAATGACGATGCTCCGATGCATGTTATTTCCTTTTAAACCTAAAACCGGATGCAATGCCAGCAATAAAAAGGCCTGGCTATTCACTGCTTTCATGTAGCTCTGCCTGCTAATCCGGGAGGGCAAAGGCAACATAACTATCCCCCTTTTTTGTATTGTTCTTCCCTCCCCCGCCTGCTGCAATCACCACATATTGCCTGCCGTTAACCTCGTATGTACTGGGCGTAGCGTACCCGCCGGCAGGTAATTTGGTTTCCCATAATATTTCACCTGTATTTTTGTTTATAGCACGAAATTTCTCATCCCTGGTTGCTCCCACGAATAGGAGACCGCCGGCTGTTACAATGGTGCCTCCGAAGTTTTGAGTACCGGTAGGCGGGATCCCCTTTTTTGTGAGCTCCTCATATTCACCAAGGGGTATTTGCCAGGATATATCTCCCGTATTCAGATTGATCGCACTAAGCGTGCCCCATGGCGGTTTTACAGCCGGATAACCTTCCCGGTCGAGGAATTGTCCATGTCCTGAATGGGCATAACGGAATGCCCTGCCCCGCACGTCCGGTTGTTTTTCCTCCGCCTCCATGATCTTACCGCTTTGTTCTTTAAACAGGTGGCCCACTATTGCATCCGTTTGTTCTTTAGAAAGATGGGGGAAGGCAGGCATCTGGCCTTTCCCGTTTTTTATCCGATCCAATACATCTGAAGCGGTCATTTTTCTCCCTACATACAACAGGGAGGGAAAAGGATCCTGACCTTTCCTGTCGAAGCCATGACAGGTTGCACAGTGCAGGCGATAAAGGCTGGCGCCCAATTCATTCCCTTCATCTGCTTCTACTTTTTTTAACGCAGTGATATTAGGGATTTCATTTGCGTTAACATACAGGGTGCCCGTTGCAGGATCGAATGAGCCTCCATTCCATTCCGCGCCACCCCTGAAACCGGGAAATACCAATGTTCCCCGCTCGCTGGAAGGCGTAAAAATGCCTTCATTCCTGATATGCTTCAGGCGTTCGATCACGTAAGCCCTGGCTTCGGCTGAAATATCCGGGATATCATTTTCCGTGTATTGTTGCCGGACAAAAGGAGCCGGCTTCAAGGGGAATGGCTGCGTAGACCAGCTCTCCTCGCCCTCAATATCAGATACCGGTACTTTTCGCTCCTCTACATCAAACAGAGGCTTCCCGGTATCGCGATCAAAAACAAATACGTTACCGGTTTTGGTTATCTGTGCTACCGCATCTATCTTTTTTCCATCATGATTCACTGTTATCAGCACCGGGGGAGCAGGAAGATCATAATCCAGCAAGTCATGATGAACCACCTGGTAGTGCCAGACCCTTTCACCGCTCGCTGCTTTGAGGGCTATTACCGAATTGGCAAATAAGTTCTGGCCTTTACGATCACCGCCAAAAAAGTCAGGAGCACAGGAGCCTGTTCCAAAGAAAACCATCCCGCGTTTTTCATCCAAACTCAAACCCGACCAGGTATTAGCGCCTCCTACATTTTTCCAGGCGTCCTTTTCCCATGTGTCGTATCCAAATT
>NZ_DAOMOZ010000238.1:0-6846 GCF_035444585.1 Agriterribacter sp. | reverse complement strand
CGCAGTACGGTAGTAGGGTATATCCAAAATCCCGTAGGGATATAACATCGGTAAAATGCAAATGAGAAAGCCCGGTAATCCCGTAGGGATGGAACAGGTAAGAGGCTGCTTTCATAGCAAATACCAATGGACAAAGTATAGAGGTGAATCTGTGAGGCAAAAATCGTGTTATGGAACCGGAACAGGTATCATGCCTACGGCATTCATGCGGGCGTGGGTTTATTGAATTACCGATATAGTATGCCTATCGGCATTTAGGTGAAGAGTACATGATACAAAAAACGCAGTACGGTAGTAGGGTATATCCAAAATCCCGTAGGGATATAACATCGGTAAAATGCAAATGAGAAAGCCCGGTAATCCCGTAGGGATGGAACAGTTAAGTGGCTGCTTTCCATAGCAAATACCACTGGACAAAGTACAGAAGTGACCTGATGATGTAAAAATCGTGTTATAGAGCTTAAAAAGGTATCATGCCTACGGCATTCGTGCGGGAGGGAGTTTGGTGAGTTACCGACGTTATATGCCTATCGGCATTTAGGTGGAGAGTACATGATACAAAAAACGCAGTACGGTAGCAGGGTATATCCAAAAATCCCGTAGGGATATAACATCGGTAAATGCAAATGAGAACGTCTGATAATCCCGTAGGGATGGGACAGGCAAGGATCAGCTTTCACCGGTACACCCGTTCGGCTTCAGTTATACCGGGCAAATAAGTACCTGTGATCCCGGTTCATAAGCAGCGCATGATGAGTGCTATCACAAAGCTGCCACGGTATGGTGATACATGTTTTTCGACATTGGGTCCAATAACCCCGCTGTATTAAAAGGTTTTATCCTTTCTCTTACCATGCCGGTAAATGCATCCATATCTGTTGATGAAATGTTTTTTTGCACGGTTACCTTCAGCAGATCATTATATGTTGTTTGCACTATCTTTTGCACTTCGGGATTGTGGGCTTCAAGAAAATATGTAACGGACTCGTTCTTCAACCGCCGCTGCTCATACAAAATAGTGAATGTAAAATACAGCATGGACCATGCGTTGAAAAGCGGGAAATGCCGCATGGTTTGATAGCAGCCTGCAACAAGCATATCAATGAGCTTAAGCTCTTCAAAAGTAATATGCTCATATTCCTTCAACTGTTCATACAAGGGCTCACCAAAGTCCCTGTTTTCACCGAGCATCCGTACGATCCGTTCAACGCCTGCCAGTGAATACGCTATGCCTGTACTAAAAAGCGGGTCTACGAACCCAATGGTATGCGGCATCGCCAGCCAGCCGTTGCCAAAACATTTTTCCAGCCTGCGCTGGAGCCTCCCCGATTGTATAATGCGGCCGGGTTGTGGCGATAAAGCACCTGTTTTGAGTATCTGATCTATACCGGGATACGCATTTCTCATCCTGTTCCATATTTCCGTTGTGTTCATTTTTTGAAATGAAGGATCATTGCCATTCAGCGCAAATCCCCAGCTCGTGCGGTTGTTGTTGAAACGGAGCGCCCACACCCATCCTTCATCCAGCACATGGTGCAATGCGGAATCATCGGGATCGTAAGGGTAGTCCTGCATTGGAATATTCTTTTGTTGGAGCAGCGTTGTCCATCGAGGGAGATGATCAAAATGAGAGAACAGGGCAAACGAATTGGTGAGAAAGCCCGCAGCAGATGATGGTACGGCAAACAGCTTGTCTGCCAGCATGCCGCTGCCTGTAGCATCTATAAAAAAAGCAGCATGAATGGATGATATGTTTTCTGGTCCGTTCACATCGAACAGCCATTGCCTGTTGCTTCTTGTTGCCGATATGATCTCCGTACAATCGAAATAAGCAATGTTATAGTCCTGCACCCTGCTCACTAAGTAAGCGTCAAAATCTGCACGCAGCCAGTTGGTGTCCGACAGGTCATCACTTGCGCTTGCCGCAACAAGCAGCTCATTGGAATGGGCGGCATCGGCTAAAAATGGCTTCCCCCG
Source organism: Agriterribacter sp. (assembly GCF_035444585.1). Taxonomy (GTDB): domain Bacteria; phylum Bacteroidota; class Bacteroidia; order Chitinophagales; family Chitinophagaceae; genus Agriterribacter. Next base: position 4,869 of record NZ_DAOMOZ010000238.1, on the reverse strand, counting down.
GTAATGCTTGAAATAACTGAAGCCTCTTTTAATGCCGCAAACAATTCCGGGATGGGATTGCTGCCAACTGCCATACCTTGAAAAATCATACAGCCAGGGCAGATCGTATTGCACGGAAAGAGAGCGTAAGATCATATCCGCGATAGGGGTGGAAGATTCGCCGATGGCAAAGCGCGGGTGCTTTCCCTTTTCAATCAAACAAACGGTAAAGCCGCAGTTGTGTAAGGCAAGGGCGGTGATGCTGCCTGTAAAGCCGGCGCCGGCAATTACAATATCGTAATGGTGGGAATGCTTATTCATTATTTGATCTTACAGGTGCAGGATATGCTGTCTTCCATGCGCTGACTGAGGTTCATGGTTTCCAGGCGTTTTTTTCTCTCATCAAAGCAATGGGGGCATTGCGACAAAAAGCCGATGTCCCAGGTATCTGCGAGTACCTGGCCCCGTTGCATCAATAACGCTTTTTCAAAAACCGTTTCCAGCATGGCAAGAGAAGGCGGTGTATAATCATTGTTTTCGCGCAGCAATTCCATTACCCCGTTTCCCGGCCGTACGGGAATAACGGCACAGCGTACCGCGCCGCTGTCAAAAGCAAACTGTATGGTTTTAAGCGCCCATGCTATATTTTCATCATCACCCCTAATATAAGGGGGACTTAAAAGCACAAAAGCTCTTACATCAATGCCGTGCTGTTTCAAAAACGCCGTTGCCTTTTTAAAATCTTCCGGTGTAATTTGTTTGTTCAGTTTGGACAGTGCTTCCGGATGGATCGTTTCCAGTCCCATGGCTATTTCGAGCTTTCCATCTACCATGTCGCTGAATGCTGCGCAGAGCTGAGTACAAAGTTTAGGATGGTTTTCTACGATCACCCGTTTATATGCGCTGAGTCGTTTGCCTATTGCCGGGTAATCGCGGGGGGAAATGGCTTTGGCATCAAAAAAATTCCCGTTGTTGTACAATTTGATCACATCAGCGTCCGGCAATCTTTCCAGAGCATGATCAATCTGCCGCACAATAGCGCCCGCCGGTACAGGCTCATCCAGGGTGTTTTTCCACAGATCACACATCAGGCATTTAAAAGCACATTCTTTGCTGGTAAGAAAGATGGTATTCACGGTTTCCATGCCGCCCTGTAAGCCGGGTTCCCGCTCATGTAAAAAATGATAGGGAACGAACGGGTTTAACCTGTTTTTGGGAGGACGGAGCGCAGCTATCGCCCGGCTGTCGTAAGCATCATGCATACAGCGAATGGAAATAGGTTCTGTATTCTTTTTCACTGGCGGCAAAGATCTCTGAAAAAGCGTCAGGTGCCACCGCTCCGGCCTGGAACCTGCGCTTTTCAAAAACGGGCATATCAAAACCGGTTACCGCTTTTATACCGCGGCTTACCACCTCGCCCTTTAATGCATACAGCGCTTCTTCGTTCCAGTTGGTGAGCGCTATAAAAGGAATGCCTTCAGCTACCTCGATCACATTGGGCAAAGCGTAAGGGCTGAATCCTTTGAATCCATATTTTTTGGCGGGCGCGTAGGTGCGTACATGCCCGCGGCTCTGCCCGCCGGAATAGGTAAGGGAATGTTTTATTTTGTCTACGCCCCATCCTTCCTGGTAAAGCATCATATTGTTCAGTACGCTGCGTATGGTAAGCTCGGGGTTTGCCGCTATGGGGTAGTCCTTCAGGTTCTCATCACCACCTTCCCCGTCTGCCAGATATGCCCAATCGGGATAACGCTCCCGTATATGTTTGCAAAGTGCCAGCGACATGGTTGCAGATTCAAGATCAAGCGATTTATAATCTTCAATGACCTCAATGGCATCTTTGTAATTAACAGCCGATAAAGGCACATCAATGAGCTCCAGGAAAAGCGACAGTCCCAGCCGGTCCAGAAATGCATGTGCCTGGTGCGCATCGGCTCCGCCGTTCACGGAAAGCGTAAAGGCTTTTAACCGCTGTGGCGACATCCCCAGCTTCAGCATTACATGATACAGCACTAAAAAAACCGAACCGCTGTCAATACCGCCGGAGAACAAAACGCCTACAGGCGCTTCTTCCGGAAGAGACAGGAGCCATTTCCGGCATTCACCGGATAATGTTTCAATGTATTTTTTGCCGATAGCATCAATATCCGTGGGAAGCGTATTTCTTTGGGGCTCAAAAAACCGGGTGTAAACCGGGTTGGGATCGGGACAGCCGATCACTTCAAGCCGCACTACATAATGTGCGGGTACCATCCTCGTATAGGAAGGATGAAATTGTTTGTGCAGTCCTTTTTGCTTTAGGTATTCGTAAATCTCATCCATGCGCTCGGCCACAATAAGCAGCGGGCCTGAGGTTTGCTTGGCAAGGAAATAGCGCATGGGGCGGCCTATGGAGCGGGCCATAAATACCTGCTGCCCTACTTTTTCAACAATGGCAAACTGCCCGTCAATTTTACGTACGGCTGCCGGATCGCCCGAAACAATTGCGGCAGAAGCTTCCTCCGGCGTCATATTAAGAATGATATTGTTGTTATGGTCGAGAAGGCTTACAAAGTCGGTTACATACTGGTTCATGATGTTGTTGTTTTCTTACGGAACAAATATAGTCATATCAATTGCAATATTCCGGTGATGGGGTGCCACCAAGACCCGCCTGAACCGGACGCCCGCCCCCGCCAGAATGGCTTCGTCGGGCTGGCGTGCCGGTACGGACGGGGGCAGGCACAAAGACACGAAGCCAGGGGTCTCCAGGTTTGTTTTCTTCGTGCCTTCGTGATTTGTGGCAAAAAATTCTCCGCCGTTGTTGGGTGTTCGTGAGGCCTTATATATGCCGCTTCACCAATAATGATATGAAAAGAAGTAAGATCCGGGGATAGCCTTAAAGCAGCATTGGTTTATCCCGCCGGCGGCAATATCAGGCGTGGTGAAATCCAATATTGGTGAGCCTGCTTACCCATTGCTGTATTTTTACAATGACGTCCAATCTTCAATTTGAATGCCATTCAATCTGTCAAAATCAGTAACATTTTTTGTAGCTAAGATCAGGTTGTTTGCTATTGCTGTTGAACCGATGAGTAAATCAAAGTCGTCCAATATTTTACCTTTGGCTTTTAACCGTGCTTTCTCTTTTGCGTAAATGTCAAGCGCTGTAAAAATTGGAAGTATCGTGAATTTTTCATGGAACTTGTCAAGAATTGCCCTGTTCTGCTCTTTTTCTATTGAATGTTCTTGCTTTTTTAATATCGGCTATAAGTTCATCGGCTGTCTGATCTGAAATGAATGCGCCGTAAAGTGAATTAAGAGTGTTTCTCTTTATCACTTTCTCACTTTTCATAGACCTGGAAAGCCTCGATATGAGTTCCAACTTACTGTCGGGACTCCAATTCTTAAGCATTCCGAAATAGGTCTCAATCAGCTTAATATTTGTGTCTGCGGGCATCAGCTTTATTTATATCATTACAAAGATAATAAAAGCCGGTTGTTTGACAATTACACTAAATCAACAGGGGAGCAGGTATCCGGCGGAGTCGTTTCGGTCAAGGCACGCTTCACTCTGACGCAGGTCCGTAGCGGTGGTGCACCGCCGTCGGCAATGATATGAAAAGAAAGAAGCGGGGATTTGCCTTAGAGCAGAATTGGTTACCCCGCTGGTGACATACCCGGCGGGGCGAAGCAGGCAAAATAAAGCATTGACAATAAATAAATTTAAACGAAAATTGTGGAACAGGAACAGGTATCATGCCTACGGCATTCGTGCGGGTATGGGATTGGTGAGTTACCAATGTGATATGCCTGTTGGCATTAAGTGAGGGGTAAACTTATTCCATTGCTGTGTTTTTTACAATGACGTCCAGTCTTCAATTTGAGTGCCATACCTGGCACCTAACTTCTTTTCCCCGGCGCTCTTTCCCCCATTTTTTAAAATACTCCCTTTTCTAATTGGACAATAGTAGCCGGCACCTTACCTTTGCGGCACATTTGACCTAACATACCTTAAAATAATTTAATATATGCCTACCAAAGGTAAAATCAAACAGATCATTGGCGCCGTAATAGACGTGCAGTTTGATGGTCAACTGCCCGAGATCTACCATGCCCTGGAACTGAAGCGCGAAAACGGGGAAACGCTGGTGCTGGAAGTACAGCAGCATCTCGGTGAAGACAGTGTGCGCACCATTGCCATGGACGGCACAGACGGACTTGTTCGCGGAATGGAAGTAGCGGATACCGGGAAAGCCATAGCAATGCCGGTTGGAGAAGATATCAAAGGCCGTTTGTTCAACGTAACTGGCGATGCTATTGACGGGCTTCCTCAAATAGACAAGACCAACGGCCGCCCGATCCATGCCAGGCCGCCGGCATTTGAAAACCTGAGCGTGGCTACCGAGGTATTGTTTACCGGTATCAAGGTAATTGACCTTATTGAGCCTTATGCCAAGGGTGGTAAAATTGGATTGTTTGGTGGCGCCGGTGTGGGTAAAACCGTACTGATCCAGGAACTGATCAATAATATTGCCAAAGGATATGGCGGTATTTCGGTATTCGCAGGTGTGGGTGAACGCACCCGTGAAGGGAATGACCTGTTGCGCGAAATGATCGAAGCCGGCATCATGAACTATGGCGACGAGTTCAGGCACAGCATGGAAAAAGGCGGATGGGACCTTGGGAAAGTGGATATGGAAGCCTTAAAAGACTCGAAAGCCACTTTCGTGTTCGGACAAATGAACGAGCCTCCCGGCGCACGTGCGCGTGTGGCCCTGAGCGGGCTCACCGTTGCCGAATACTACCGCGATGGTGACGGCAAGGGTCAGGGAAGGGATATTTTGTTCTTCGTGGATAATATCTTCCGCTTTACACAGGCGGGTTCCGAAGTATCTGCGCTGTTGGGGC
>NZ_DAOMOZ010000237.1:0-6857 GCF_035444585.1 Agriterribacter sp. | reverse complement strand
AAAGTAGTACGCGAATTTTTACCCTGCAAAACAAGTTGTTCGTAATTTTATCATGTCAAAATGCGGTATGGTAATGCAAAATCCTTTATGTAGCTGCATTTCAGGAAATTTTTATTATGATGTCCAACAGTTTTACAGATGCGTTATTTCAATTGGTCCGTTCCCTGGAAAAGTCCGAAAAGAGGCATTTTAAACTTTATATAAAGAGAAGTTCCGGTAAAGGCGACCTGAAGATCATTCAATTGTTTGATGCCCTGGAGAAAATGCACGAATACGATGAAAAGCTGCTGCTTATAAAGCTCAGAGGCGTTACCAAACCGCAGCTGGCCAATTTAAAAACGCATTTGTACAAGCAGCTTTTATCGAGCCTGCGCCTGCTTAAAACCACCGACAACACTGATCTTCAGCTGAGTGAGCATCTTGATCATGCCCGTTTACTGTATAACAAGGGGCTGAAAATTCAAAGTCTCAGGATTTTGGAAAAAGCCAAGGAGTTGGCCAAAACAAACCAGAAGTTCAATTTCCTGGCGCAGGTCATTTCTCTTGAAAAGAAAATAGAAACCCTTCATATTACCCGGAGCACGCTTGAAAGAACTGAAGACCTTGCCACGGAAGCGCTGGCTATCAGCGCGCATATTGACAGGGTAACACGATTGTCGAACCTGGCGCTGCTGCTTTACCGCTGGTATATTAAGTTCGGGCATGCACGCAATGTGGAAGATGAAAAGGATATCAAAGCATTTTTTAAAAGGAATATCCCCAATGACATTCATGCCATAAACGGCTTTTACGAAAATCTTTATCTCTGTCAAAGTTATTGCTGGTACGCTTTTATACGCCAGGATTTCCTGATGTATTACCGCTATAGCGAAAAATGGATCAATTTATTTGAAGCGCATCCTGCCATGATCGCCGTGGAAACGGGTCATTTTATAAAAGGAATGCACAATTTACTGAACGCTCATTTTGATCTTCGCAATTACCGGAAATTCCAGGGTACCCTGCGCAAATTTGAAGCATTTGCAAAAACCCCTGTTGCCCGGCATCACGATAACTTCCGCATATACACTTCTGTTTATATCAACGTTGCGAGCGTAAACTGGCACCTGATGACAGGAACTTTTAAAGAAGGACTGGCACTGATCCCCGAAATTGAAGCTAACCTTAAGGAATATGCGCTTTATGTAGACAGGCACCGCATACTCGTTTTTAATTATAAGATCGCCACGCTGTACTTTGGCGCCCAACAATACGAGAACGCAATTGATTATCTTCAAAAAATAATCAATGGCCCGCTTGATCTCCGCGCCGACCTGCAATGTTATGCCCGGCTGATGCACCTGATGGCGCATTATGAACTGGGCAATGACGAAATTATTGAATCGCTCATAAAGTCGGTTTACCGGTTCATGGCCAAGATGAAAAATCTCACTGTTGTTGAAGAAGAGATGTTTCGTTTCCTGCGCAGCTCATTTCGCGTTTCGCCGCGCCAGCTAAAGCCTGAACTGGAAAAATTGCTTTATAAAATAAAGCACCTCGAAAAAAACCGCTTCGAAACCCGTGCCTTTGCCTACTTAGACGTTATTTCGTGGGTGGAAAGCAAAGTATACGGTAAAACACTGGCTGATATCATCCATGAAAAGCATTTGCAAAGCAGCCGGAGTGCAGTTAAAAGGTCTAAAGTATTGCATAAGGCTTCCTGAAGGCTGTAGATCCGAAATCCGAAGAAATACAAAAGAACCAAATAACAAGAACCAAACAAGCCTCAAATCCGAATATTAAATTTCGAAATCCGAAGCCGGTTGTAACTACAAACCATAAACCACAAATCAAAAACTCGGGAAAAGGCAGTCAGCTATGAGCTATGAGCAATACAAAAAAGGGATATTCACACTATCGTTAGTAGCTACTCAACTGATAGCCGACAGCTCCCCTCTTTCCCAAACCTATTCTTTTAGTACATTTATCTCCGGTTTAATAATTATATACACGTTCGTTTTATGGAATTCATTGACTATTATAAGATACTGGGACTGGATAAAACCGCCAGCGCCGAACAAATAAAAAAAGCATACCGGAAATTAGCGCGACAATACCATCCGGATCTGAATCCCAATGATAAGGATGCCAATAAAAGATTTCAACAGGTTAACGAAGCCAATGAAGTACTGAGCGATCCGGAAAAAAGAAAAAAATACGATCAGTACGGGCAAAACTGGCAACAGGCAGAGGCCTATGAAAAAGCCAGGCAGGAGCGGCAAAGCGCGGGAGATACTGGTTTTGGCTCATACGGGCAGCAGGAAGCTTTTGGCGGGGATTTTTCTTCGGGCGATTTTTCCGACTTTTTTAATTCCATGTTTGGAGGAAGTGCGCGGAGCGGCAGGAGCCAGGTCAAATTCCGGGGACAGGATTACAATGCTGAGCTGCAAATAAGTTTAAAGGAAGCGTATACCACGCATCAGCGTGTTTTCACGATCAATAACAAAAATATCCGCATTACCATTCCTGCCGGCATTGCCAACGGACAAACCATTAAACTTAAAGGACATGGCGGACCCGGCGTGAACGGGGGGCCGCCCGGTGATCTGTACATTACATTCAACATTTCGGAAGATCCTGTTTTCAAACGGCTGGGAGATGATCTGTATGCTACTATAGATCTTGATCTGTATACGGCCTTGCTGGGCGGCGAAAAAACAATAGATACCCTGGATGGCAAAGTAAAATTAAAAGTGAAGCCCGAAACACAGAACGGCACCAAAACAAGGCTGAAGGGAAAGGGGTTCCCGGTATACAAAAAAGAAGGATCGTATGGCGATCTGATCATAACATGGTTCATTAAAATACCGGTTAACCTTACCGAAAAGCAAAAGAACTTATTCAGGGAATTGTCTCAATCTTAATTACTAAATTATTTTTTATGTCAAATACAGAAGACCTGATCACCCCTGAAGAATGTTGCACACATTATAATATTGAGCTAACTTTCATACAGGCGCTGAATGAGTATGGGCTTATTGAAATGATCTCTGTTGAAGAAAAGCAATTCATACATAATACCCGGCTGCAAGACCTGGAAAAATTCATACGCCTGCATTATGAGCTGGGTATTAATATGGAAGGAATTGACGCTATCGCGCACCTGTTGCTCAAAATGAAAAATATGCAGGAAGAAATAGCCGAGCTCAAAAATAAATTACAAATAGGGAACGCTATGGAGTACCATTTGTGATGAGTGGCAGGATAGACTGTTCCTTTAACGTAACCGGGTTGCCTAAAACCAAAAGCAGGCAATATATCGGGCCCGGCTTTTTACATCAACGCAGAATCAATCATCTTCAATGAAAAAGCCGGCATTCATTATCATTTTGTCTTTTCTCGCCCATTTTGTTTTTTCGCAGTCGTCGTTGGTCGGGTCCGGACTTATCTTTCCTGCCCAGGATAAGCATGTTCATGGCAGCACATTGGTAGCATTGCCCAATGGTGATTTTTTAGCCGCATGGTTTTATGGAAGCGGCGAAAGGAACTCCGATGATGTAAAGATCATGGGAGCCAGGCTGAAAGCCGGAGAGCAAAAATGGAGCGATCCGTTTTTATTGGCCGATACGCCGGGGCTTCCGGATTGCAATCCCGTATTGTTCCTGAATAAAAATGACAAACTGTTTTTGGTATGGATCGCCGTGCAGGCCAACCGCTGGGAGTATTCCATACTGCGGTATAAAACATCTTCCGATTATCTTAAGCCCGGAGCACCGGTATGGAGCTGGCAGGATAATATTTTGCTTAAACCCGGTGATGCCTTTGCTAAGGAAACGGAAGCAAAATTCAGGCAAATGCCTCCCCTGCGGCATGGCTGGGCAGAGTACGCACCCAAATACGATAATATGATCATTGAAGCGAGTAAGGACATCCGTAAACGCAGCATAGGATGGATGACACGCATAAAACCATTGATCACCAATAAAGGAAGAATATTACTCCCGTTATACTCAGACGGACTTAATATGTCGCTGGTTGCCATTTCAGACGACGATGGTGAAACCTGGCGCCCCAGTCTGCCCATTGTAGGCAGGGGCCCCATACAACCCGCGCTGGCGCAAAGGAAAGACGGTACCATTGCAGCGTTTATGCGTGATAGTGGTGACTCACCCACAAGGGTGCATACCAGCCAGTCGGCAGATGAAGGTGAAAGCTGGACGGCTTCTGTAAAAACAACCATACCCAATTCTGCCAGCGTGGAAATTTGTGTATTAAAAGATGGCAAATGGGCCTTTTTGGGCAATGATATTGATGACGGAAGACATATAATGAGCCTTTATATATCGGACGATGAGGGAGAAACCTGGAAATGGAAAACAAGGATAGAGGATCACCCTAAAGGAAATGGCAGGTATTCTTATCCGTCACTTATACAGGCAAAGGACGGGTTATTGCATATGACCTATTCATGGCATAGCGGAGAAAAAGCAAAATCAATTAAATATGCAGTGGCAGACCCCAAAAAAATAATAAAATAAGATATAACATATGGACCTGTTGCAAAAATTAAAAAGCGGGCAAAACGTATACGGTACCTGTTTTACTTCAATATCTCCGGGCTGGGCAATCGCTTTTAAAAAAGCGGGGCTCGATTTTGCATTTATTGACACCGAGCATACCGCAGTGAACCGGGCCGATATGGCAAGGATGTGCCAGATCATGCAGGCATACGGCATAACGCCTATTGTACGTATTCCCTCCCCCGATCCCTACTTAGCATGCCAATGCATTGATGGCGGAGCCAAAGGTGTTATTGCCCCTTATTTAGAATCGGCAGAACAGATCAGGGAACTGGCGGGCGCTACAAAATTTAGGCCGCTGAAGGGTGAAATATTGCAAAAAGTATTGAGCGGAAAGCACGAACTGTCTGCAGAAATGAAAACCTATTTAAACAATTACAACAAGGGTAACATATGTATTGCCAATATTGAAAGTGTTCCGGCCATGAATAACCTGGATGCCTTGTTGAGTGTTCCGGGATTAGACGCTGTATTTATTGGCCCGCACGACCTTTCTATTAGCCTCGGCATACCGGAGCAATACGATCATCCCGAATTTGAAAAAGCGATTAAATATATCATCCATACCACAAGAAGCAAAGGATTGTCTATCGCTATTCATTTTTCCCTGGAGCCCGAACGCCAGGCAAAATGGGTAAAGGAAGGCGTAAACATCGTAGTGCACAGTACAGACCTTGCCTTATTCAGCCAAAAGCTCACAGCCGATATAAGCGCTATTAAAGAGGCAGTTGGCGATCTTTCCAACAAAAATAACGGAGAACCGGAACCACTTCCGGTAGTGTGAGGTGGAGATACAATGAACACGCAATTTGTAACAGAACCCCGGGTCACAAAGCCAATCTGATGTACCGCCGTTTAGCTATACATCAGATCACCTTTTTTGGGAAATATAACTGCCGTTGTTTAAAACCAATAGCCCAGTGATATAGAAAATACACCATTCCGTGGAGAATCGTTCCACCCGGAATACAGTTTGGTCAAGCCCAATCCATACTCCAGCCCTACACTTATCTTGTCATTTACCCGGTACCCGGCCTGGAGCTTTGCGCCAAAATCTACACGTCTGTGCCCCTCATCATCTTTATCAAAAGCATTCCCTGAATCGGAGTCAGACGGGGTTTTCAATTTCCAGATACCCAACAATCCATAACCAAAATAAGGCCCGGCACCCGCATAGAAGTTTTTGTAATGATAAACAACGTTTACCGGGATTTCAAGATAAAACAAAGATTCACTGGCTTTTACTTCCTCGGAAAAGCCTGATAAGCCACCCCAGGTATCTGTCCATGTTTCTTTATAACCTTTCCCGCTTATGGAAAGTCCACCCTGTAAAGAGAGCGCCTCAGTGAGCGAATAATTGGCATAGCCCCCGATGTTAAACAGAATTTGTGGTTTGAATTTGCTGTTATATTCTTCTCTCTGCTCTCTTTTATATTCGCTCTTCCAGGTGAAAGAAGCAAAATTAATACCTCCCTTAATGCCCAAATCGAGCTGCTTTGTTCCCAATGACTGGCTATAAGAACTGCCAATACAACATAGTAAGAAGGCTGTCAAAAATACGAGTACTCGTTTCATAATTTGTTTTTAAATGTTTGCGAATGATTATATATCGGGTTATTTCAAAAAGGTTATCAGTTTTTAAATTTTTTATTTGCGGTTTCTATCCCGTGCAGGGCAAATGCACCGGAATCCGCGAAGAGCCGCAGGCTCAATATTTTTGTAAGGCAGGCTGTCTTAAAAGGTAATATTTCGCCACGAAGCCACTGTGGCACAAAGAAAATAAACGCTGAAGATCAGAGCTTTTTGTCTTTGAGTCTCAGTGGCATATCTTATGTACCAATCCTTTTGATACAGCTTCCTGTAAATGAACTTTGAAGAAATAAGTGACATCGGGACGATTCATAATGGTAGGAGATATTGATTATATTGCGACGATATATTGTATACCATCGAACACAGCAATATGCAGGATATAAATTGGGGCATGATAGGTTGCGGAAATGTAACCGAAAAAAAGAGTGGCGCGCCGGCCATTAATAAAGTACCACATTCAAAATTAGTGGCGGTAATGGCACGAAAAAAAGAAAAGGCTGCGGATTACGCGCAAAGGCATGGTGTGGCCAAATGGTATGATAATGTGGACGACCTGATCAATGACCCTGATGTGAATGCCATATATATCGCCACTCCGCCCGATGTGCATCTTGCGTACGCCACAAAAGCCATGCAGGCCGGTAAGCCGGTATATGTTGAAAAGCCCATGGCGCGGAACTTTGCAGAATGCGAAGCCATGAACCG
>NZ_DAOMOZ010000236.1:1532-6948 GCF_035444585.1 Agriterribacter sp. | reverse complement strand
TATTATAGGAGAGGAAGATAAAAGTGTATATTTACAGGATAGCCTTAAACAGTGCCATCTCCCCGGTAAAGCTCTAATTCATATCCTGCCCGGCGTAGCTCATATGGGAATGTGGGAACGGAAAGACCAGACCAATGACACCGTTATGAAGTTCCTCAATTACGTAAGCGATGCCTGAGGTAAGAAAATATTTTTTTGTAACCATTGTTTGCCTGGGTTTTTGTTCTGCTTTAACAGCAAGGCATATAACCGGCGGAGAATTATCTTATATCAATACAGGAGTTTCGGGCAACGAATTCACTTACCAGGTCACCCTCCGGCTATACCGCGATTGTTTTTCTACCGGTGCCCAGCTGGATCCGGTTGTGCCTATTACCGTTTACCAGAAAAACGCAACAGGTTCAACATTTTACCGGAACTATGATATTAACATGACCCGGAAAGATATGCTTACGCTGCGAAGTCCCGGCGAATGCATTGATAACCCTCCGGCGGTATGTTACGAAGTGGGTGTATATGTTTTTACGGTTGTGCTGCCTGCGTCACTCTATGGCTATACTATTTCATTTCAAAGGTGCTGCCGTATTGAGAATATGTCGAATGTTGCCGCTTCGGGGCAGGCCGGGGCAACCTACACCGCCGATATTCCGGGTACGCATATTATACAGAGTGCTCCCAAAAACAGCAGTCCTGTTTTTGCCACCAGGGATACGGTTATCGTATGCGAGGACAACTACTTTCAGTATGATTTCGGTGCCACTGATGAAGATGGGGATTCCTTATCGTATAGCTTTTGTGCTGCTTACATTGGTGGTTACCCCGGAAATCCTCAGCCCAATCCTGCGGCTGCTCCTCCCTACAGCAATGTTCCTTATGCTTTTGGGTTCGGCGCTTCTTCACCTATGGGCGCCAATGTAACACTGAATACAAAAACGGGGCTCGTTTCGGGTATTGCACCGGCATCGGGCGTGTATGTGGTAACCGTATGTGCAAGTGAATACAGGAATGGTGTTTTGTTTAATGTACACAGAAAGGATATCCAGATAAAAGTGGCTTCCTGCTCAATGGCTGCCGCAACGCTTGAGCCCGAATATATAAACTGTGATAGTTATACCGTTGACTTCCGGAACAGGAGCACCAGTTCATTGATTAAAACGCATTACTGGGATTTTGGCGTGCCCGGCAGAACGGACGATACATCAACCCTTGCGCGCCCTTCCTTTACTTTTCCCGACACAGGCACATACAGGGTAATGCTCGTTACCAACCGCAATGACAATTGTTCAGATTCTGCTTTCAGCATTGTAAAAATATACCCGGGCTTTTTTCCCGGCTTTACATTCAGCGAGGGTTGTAAAGACGTGCCTATTCGTTTCCGGGATACTACCAAAGCAACCTATGGTGTTATAGATTCCTGGCAATGGGATTTTGGCGTGCCTTCCGCCTCTGATGACATTTCGTTCAGCAAACAACCGCCGTTTACTTTTACAGCGTCAGGAACATACCAGGTGGCCCTTACCGTTAGCAGCAGTAAGGGATGCAGAAGTACGGTAAGAACCGATCTCGTAGTGAGAGATAAGCCGCTTTTGAGTGTGCCGCGTGATACGCTGATGTGCAATATCGATACCATTGCCGTTTCCGCCACAGGTCCGCCCGGAACCTATGTGTGGGCGCCGGATTATAATATCCGCGCTACCGGCGCCACTGCATTACTGAGTCCGGATGTTTCCACTTCCTATACCGTAAGTTTAACTACAGTGCCGGGTTGCACTTCCACAGATACGGTTCGGGTAAAAGTGGTGAATTTTGTTACGCTTGAAGCCGGCCCTGATACAACCATTTGTCTCACCGATGGTGTGCAGTTCAATCCTTCCAGCGACGGGCTCACCTATACCTGGGCTCCGGCAGAAACCCTGAGCGACCCAAACACAAAGCAAGCAGTGGCAATACCCGATGCGGCATTGACCGTTTATAACGTTACGGCATATATAGGTAAATGCTCAGCCTCCGATAATATCCGGGTCAGAACCGTCCCTTACCCCGATGTTCAGACAATCAATGATTCTTCTATCTGTTACGGTGAACGTATACAGCTATTTGCAGAGGGAGGAGCTTTTTATCGCTGGTCGCCCGCGGTTTCGGTCAGCAATTACAATGTACCTGATCCCTTTGTTTCTCCGCCGGTAACCACCACCTATACTGTAAGTGTAACAGATACTGCAGGATGTCCAAAACCATCTTTCAAAGATGTGGTGATAACCGTTATCCCGCCGGTACCGGCATTTGCGGGAAATGATACCGCAGTTGTTGTGGGGCAACCGCTGCAATTGCAGGCTACCGGTGCGGAAATTTATAAATGGTCGCCGGGCAGCTATCTGAACAATACCGGCATTGCTGATCCCGTAGCTACCTTTATTTCTGAAGTAAGTGATGGCATTACCTATTCCGTAAAAGTAAGCACCCCGGAGGGCTGTTTTGCCTATGACAGCATTAATATAAAAATATTCAGAACAGCTCCGGATATATTTGTAGCCGATGCTTTTACACCCAACAATGATGGACTGAATGATATTTTAAGAGCCATACCCGTAGGTATAAAACAGTTCGATTATATCAAAATTTTTAACCGGTGGGGGCAGCTCATGTTTTCTTCTAACACATCGGAAGAAGGGTGGGATGGCACTTTTAAAGGAAAGGAGCAGGCCAGCGATACCTTTGTATGGATGGCAGGGGGAACAGATTACCTGGGAAGGGTAATTGAGAAAAAAGGAACATTGCTTCTTTTACGATGAGAATCGGGGGGAATACAAAGAACCAAAAAACAAAATACAAGAACCAAGCAAAATTTAAAATTCAAATCCGAAATCCGAAGCGAATGCAACTATAAACCAGAAACGATAAACGATGAATAATTAACAATAAACCCCGATATTAGCCTTCCCTGCAACCTGAAACCTGTAACTCCATCAACCTTATGTATCTTTTTGTATAAAAGCGTCAAAATCGTTTATTCCAATCATTTTTTCGGTAATAAATCCTTCTGCATAAGGTACTCCTATCATTTTACCGAACATGGCATGCCGTCCTATGATTGAATTTAAAAATCCGGGAGTTGAAATATAGGTTTGGGGCTCATTCATAGCATATTCAGTGGAATGGAACTGCGATGAATACGCTTTTACAGCCTCCAGTTTTCTTTCAAACACGGAACTTATGTCATATACAAAATCGGGCTCATGATACCGGTCCTGTATATAATGGAAAATATATTTGGGACGCCAGTGCGCTTGGGGATTACCGTTATCGTCAAGCGTTTCAACTTTTCTTAATCCGCTTAAAAAACAGGCGTCTTTGATCAGGTGTCCTGCCCTTCCATGGTCCGGATGCCTGTCATCCAGTGCATTGGCCAGAACAATTTCAGGGCGGTATTTCCGTAAAGCCTTAACAAGTATACGCTGGTGTATTTCATCATTTTGAAAAAAGCCATCCGCCATGCCCAGGTTCTCACGCACATCCAGTTGCATAATGGCGGCAGCCCTGGCTGCTTCTTCCGCTCTTAATGTTACAGTACCCCTTGTGCCCAGTTCTCCACGTGTGAGGTCTATTACTCCGGTTTTTTTATCCCGGAGTTTTTCCATTATTAAAGTGCCGCCACATCCAAGTTCCGCGTCATCGGGATGAACAGCAACCGCAAGTATATCTAATTTCATAGGTTGCAAAAATAATGCAAAGGAGAATGACAGTTCAGATTTTCATATTTTCAGGCTGCTTAGCCGGAACACACAAGCATAGCAGAAACATAGGATCTCTTTCTATATGCACCTATGTTCCTATGATCCTGTGTGCTGAAATAAAAACTGAACACATAGGCACAGTAGAAACATAGAACACAATAGAACATAGGATCTCTTTCTATATGCACCTATGTAGCTATGATCCTATGTGCTGAAATAAAAACTGAACACATAGGCACAGTAGAAACATAGAATCTCTTCCTATGTGCAGCTATGTTCCTATGATCCTATGTGTTGAAATAAAAACTGAACATATAGGCACAATAGAAACATCCTATAAATCCTTCATTTGGAACAAATACCGGAGAAATAAAATGCGGATTTTCATGTAGGTTTGCAGCAATGAATACAGCCAATACAGCAACAGCCGGAAGTCGTTTCCGCCACGCGATGAGGGAAGAAAACCCCTTACAGATAGTGGGCACTATTAATGCCAACCATGCTTTATTGGCCACGCAGGCAGGTTTTAAAGCGATTTATTTATCGGGTGGGGGAGTGGCTGCAGGTTCACTGGGTATTCCCGACCTGGGAATTACAACACTTGAGGACGTGCTAACAGACATCTACCGCATTACTAATGTTACCGATACACCTTTACTGGTAGATGTGGATACCGGCTTTGGGCCATCGGCGTTCAATATATCGCGTACCGTAAAATCGTTAATAAAAGCTGGTGCAGGCGCTTTGCATATAGAAGACCAGGTGGGAGCCAAGCGTTGTGGTCATCGCCCGGGTAAGGAAATGGTAAGTCCGGAGGAAATGGCGGACAGGGTTAAAGCTGCAGCCGATGCACGTACCGATGATCAGTTTGTACTGGGTGCAAGAACAGATGCTTTAGCCAGTGAAGGGTTGGATAAAGCGCTGGAACGTGCCGTAGCGTACAGGGAAGCCGGTGCCGATTTTATTTTTGCTGAAGCGGTGAATGAATTATCGCAGTACCAAAAATTTGCAGATGCAGCCGGTATACCGGTACTGGCAAACATTACGGAATTTGGAATGACGCCGTTATGGACCGTTGAAGAACTGAAAAATGCAGGCGTACAAATGATCCTGTACCCACTGTCTGCTTTTCGCGCAGCCAATAAAGCTGCGCAGCATGTTTTTCACAGCATCCGTACCGAAGGCACACAAAAAAATACGATCGGCAGCATGCAAACAAGGGCGGAACTGTATGAAAGCATTGGCTATTTCAGCTATGAAAAAAAATTAGACGAACTTTTTTCAAAAAATAAATAAGGACCTATGTCAGCCAATACGGTACCGGACTTCAAACCAAAGAAAAGCGTAGCGCTTTCGGGTGTAACCGCGGGAAATACTGCCCTCTGCACCGTTGGAAAAAGCGGCAGCGACCTGCATTACCGCGGGTATGATATTCTTGATCTTGCCGAAGAAGCTGAATTTGAGGAGGTAGCCCATTTATTAATTCACGAACAATTGCCCAATGCAATCCAACTGGCTGCCTACAAAACGAAGCTGATCAGTATGCGTGGTCTTTCTTCCGTGGCAAAAAATATACTGGAGCAAATACCTGCTGCGGCGCATCCCATGGATGTTTTGCGCACTTATGCTTCGGTATGTGGTACTGTTCATCCCGAAAAAGACGACCACAATCTTGCAGGGGC
>NZ_DAOMOZ010000236.1:0-1522 GCF_035444585.1 Agriterribacter sp. | reverse complement strand
GTCTTTCAGTTCCGCCCTGCTGTACTGGTATCATTTCTCGCACAACGGTCGCCGTATTGAAGTAGAAACCAATGACGAAACGGTGGGTGCTCATTTCCTGCACCTGCTGCATGGGAAAAAAGCAAGGAATTCCTGGCAGAAAGCAATGCAGGTATCTTTGAACTTATATGCAGAACACGAGTTTAACGCTTCCACTTTTGCAGGAAGGGTAATTGCAGGAACCGGCTCCGACATGTACGCTGCCATTACCGGCGCTATAGGCGCTTTGCGCGGGCCCAAACACGGCGGCGCCAATGAAGTAGCTTTTGATATTCAAAGCAGGTATGCATCACCGGAAGCTGCAGAAGCCGATATCAGATCAAGGTTGCAGAAAAAAGAAGTGATCATCGGGTTCGGGCATCCTGTATACACGGTGTCGGATCCAAGGAACAAGGTAATAAAAAAAATTGCAAGGCAGTTGGCGGAGGAAGACGGCGATTTGCAGTTGTTTAATATTGCTGAACGCCTTGAAACGCTGATGTGGAATGAAAAGAAGATGTTTCCCAATCTCGACTGGTTCTCGGCTGTGTCCTATCATTTGATGGGCGTACCTACCTTATTCTTTACACCACTTTTTGTTATATCAAGGGTTACAGGATGGAGTGCACACGTTATTGAACAACGCCAGGACGGGAAGATCATACGCCCCAGCGCCAATTATACCGGGCCGGAGAACAGGAAGTTTGTGCCGATAGAAGAAAGATAAGTATCAAGCCGAAAAAAGAATCAAATAGCAAATAACAAAAAACAAATAAAATTCAAACTCGAAGGGAAGCCCGAAATCCGAAGCGGAATGCTATCTCAAATATTAAATCTCAAATCTCAAATAACCATATGTCCCTTTCCAACGAACGCCCGCCGGTTGATAAAGTAATTACAGACATTGCCGATTATGTGCTGAACTATGAAATAAAAAATGAGACAGCCTGGAAAACAGCACATTATTGTTTACTGGACACGCTTGGCTGCGGGTTGGAAGCATTGACCTATCCTGCATGCACAAAACTATTGGGTCCCGTTGTGCCCGGCACTATTGTGCCCAATGGGGCTAAAGTTCCCGGTACTTCTTATCAACTGGATCCTGTACAGGCGGCATTCAACATCGGTACAATTATAAGATGGCTCGATTTTAACGATACCTGGCTGGCGGCCGAATGGGGCCATCCTTCCGATAACCTGGGAGGCATACTGGCTACGGCCGACTGGCTTTCACGTACGGCAATCGCCGGTGGTAAGCCGCCGTTGACCATGAAAGCCGTGCTGGATGCCATGATCCGTGCACACGAAATACAAGGCGTGATGGCATTGGAGAATTCATTTAACAGGGTAGGGCTTGACCATGTGCTGCTGGTGAAACTGGCTTCCACGGCAGTGGTGGGGAAACTCATCGGCTTAACCCGCGATGAGCTGATCAATGCCATTTCCCTTGCTTTTGTAGACGGTCATTCCCTGCGCACCTATCGTCATTCACCCAACACGGGCA
>NZ_DAOMOZ010000235.1:0-6955 GCF_035444585.1 Agriterribacter sp. | reverse complement strand
TGCTTAAAGTTGCCCAGGGCCAGGCGTCTTCCGATCTCATCCAGCGTTATATGCTTCTTGGCGCGTATACCCTGCTCTCTCAATATCTGGGCCCGGCGGTTAGCGAGATCCTTGGCTTCGCTTTCGTCGTGGTAAACCTTAAACTTTTCACCAGCCTGCGGTGCTCCGTTCAGTCCCAGTATTTGCACAGGACTTGACGGACCGGCTTCCTCCAGGCGTTGATTGCGTTCATTAAACATGGCTTTTACACGCCCGTAAAACTGGCCGCTCACTACTATATCTCCCTGCCGGAGGGTACCGCTTTGAACAAGCATGGTAGCAACAAACCCGCGTCCTTTATCCAAAGATGCTTCAATAATGGATCCTGTTGCTTCCCTTGCGGGATTGGCTTTAAGTTCGAGCAATTCTGCTTCCAATAAGATCTTTTCCAGTAACAGATCCACATTCAGCCCGGTTTTGGCAGATATTTCCTGGCTTTGGTATTTGCCGCCCCAGTCTTCCACCAGAATATTCATCGTTGATAGCTGTTCCTTGATCTTTTCGGGATTGGCCCCTTCTTTATCTATTTTATTGATGGCAAATATCATCGGCAAACTGGCTGCCTGGGCATGGCTGATGGCTTCACGCGTTTGTGGCATCACTGCATCATCAGCAGAAATTACAATAATCGCAACATCAGCCGCTTTGGCGCCACGGGCACGCATAGCTGTAAATGCCTCATGGCCCGGCGTATCTAAAAAAGTAAGCTTTTTTCCTGAGGCTATGGTTACCTGGTAGGCGCCCATATGCTGGGTGATCCCTCCGGCTTCTCCTGCTACTACTTTAGCGCTGCGTATATAATCCAGCAAAGATGTTTTACCATGATCCACATGACCCATTATGGTAATAACAGGCGCCCTTGGCTCGAGGTCTTCGGGGTGATCTTCTATTTCTTCGTCTTCGTCTTCATGCACATCATCCACCCCGATAAATTCAACTTCAAAGCCAAATTCTCCGGCCACCAGTTCTATTACTTCTGCGTCAAGACGTTGATTGATAGATACCATTATGCCCAGCCCCATGCACTTGCCGATCACTTCAGCAAAGCTTACATCCATCAGGTTGGCCAGTTCACTTACTGTTACAAATTCAGTTACCTGCAGCTTATTGTCTTCCTGGGCTTCACCCGCCAGGTGTTCCGCTTCTTCACGCCTTGCCCTTCTGAGTTTTGATTTTGCGCTTTTGCCTCCCCTGGAGGAGCCGGCAAGCTTAGCCTGAGTTTCGCGTATCTTATCCTGTATTTCCTTTGCGTCAATTTCCTTCACTTCTTTACTGTCTCTGCGTCTGTCCGCTGCTCTTCCGTGGCCGTGACCAAAGCGTCCGCCGGCAGCATTGCCGCCCTGTCCCTGCTTGTTGTCCTTTCTGTCGCCTTGTTTTTGTATCGGCGGCCGGGCACCATCTCTCCTTTGCTGGGTTTTGTTTTGATCATCCGGGTGTGCCTGGTCTCTTTTTTCTATAGGGATGCGTTTGCGCTTCCGTTTTTCTTCCTGTGGCTTAGCCGTTGGCCGTGTTTCATTGTCAGAAGGCAGCGTGATCCGGCCTACAATTCTCGGTCCTTCTAATTTTTCAGCACGGATATTTTCTATTACGGGAATTTCTTCCTGCTCCGGTTCTGCAGATTTCATTTCCGCAGGAGAAGCTTCGGTTTTGGCAGGGGCAGGGTCTGCTTCGGGTATTTTTTCAGGCTCTGCAGGCGACACGCCTTCTTCTTTTGCTGCCTTTTTTTCTTCCGGTATTTTTTCTTCAGCCTTTTTCTTAGCTGTTTTTTTTGGGCGTGTAGAAGAATCTATAGCACTCAGATCAATCTTATCCAATACTTTAGGTCCTTCAATTTCGGGCGCCTCAATTTTGGTGATCTCCGGCTGCGGCTGTTCAGGAACTGTTTTTGAAGCGGGGGGCGCTTCCTGTTCCGGAACCCGGGAGGCGGGTATTTCCGTTGTATCTGTTGCTTCTTTTTCCGGCTGTTTTTTCTTTACCTCTTTTTTGAACAAAATTTCTTCTTCATCCTTCTTTTTACGGCCTTCTATCACATTGCCTTTGGGTATCTCTATCTGGTCGCTTTTGGCTTTAGCCGCTTTATCGGATGAAAATTCCTGCTGGAGGGAATAATACATTTCCTCCGTTAGCTTACTGGTAGGCTTTAGTTCATCTTTGGCAAAACCTTTCCCAATCAGGAAATCAATGAGTGTTTCCTGTCCGATATTAAATTCCTTGGCCGCTGCCAATAAGCGTGGTAATTTTTTTTCAGCCATACTTGTTTGTCCCGCAATCCTGATCAGAATGTACGGGATCTTGTTGTTTTATCTGTTCTTATAAATAGGCACCCGCGGGTCTTACCCTTTTTCAAATTCTTCTTCCAGCACCCTTCTTACATCTTCAATGGTTTCTTTTTCAAGATCAGTCCTTCTTTCCAGCTCTTCTGTCGTCAAATCCAGCACACTGCGGGCGGTATCACATCCAATCCGTTTCAGTTCATCAATTACCCATGTATCAATTTCATCTGCAAATTCGTCCAGGTCAATATCAAACTCTTCCGTTTGATTTTCATCATCGCGGAATACATCAATTTCATATCCCGCCAGCTCACAGGCCAATTTAATATTAACACCCCTGCGACCGATGGCCAGCGACACCTGGTCGGGTTTAAGGTATACATTGGCATGCTTTCTTTCCGTATCAATTTCCATAAAGCTCACTTTGGCCGGCGTTAAAGCACGCTGAATGAGCAACTGGGTATTATTGGTCCAGTTAATTACATCAATATTCTCATTTTTCAATTCACGAACTATGCCATGAATACGGCTTCCTTTCATACCCACACATGCACCTACCGGATCAATACGGTCATCATAGGATTCTACCGCCACCTTGGCCCTTTCCCCAGGCTCCCGCACAATCTTTCGGATCACAATCAGCCCGTCAAAGATCTCGGGCACCTCAATTTCAAGCAACTTGGCCAGGAAGGACGGATGTGTGCGGGATAAGATGATCACAGGCGAATTGTTCTTCAATTCCACCTTTTTCACCACCGCTTTTATATTTTCGCCTTTCTTAAAATAATCGGAAGGGATTTGTTCCGATTTGGGTATAATCAGTTCATTGCCATCTTCATCTAATAATAATACTTCTTTTTTCCATACCTGGTATACTTCCGCACTGATAATTTCGCCTACACGGTCGGCATATTTTTTAACCAGGCTGTTTTTCTTTAAATCGCTGATACGGCTTGCCAGGGTTTGCTTGGCGGCCAAAATGGCACGGCGGCCGAAATCGAGGATATCTACTTCCTGGAAAAGTTCTTCACCTACCTCAAAATCGGGTTCAATTTTAATAGCATCACTGTATTCAATTTCTGCAACGGGGTTTTCAACCTGCCCGTTTTCAACTATGGTCCTGCGGTGAATGATTTCAAGATCCCCTTTTTCCGTGTTCACAATTACGTCAAAATTTTCGTCAGAACCGTATTTTTTGCGAAGTAAGGTTTTAAACACGTCTTCCAGTACCTTCATGAGCGTGGGCCGGTCTATATTCTCCGCGTCTTTAAAATCCTGAAAGGATTCAATAAGATTAATACTTGCCATATTACAGCTTTTTATCCTTCAGCCAAACTAAGGTATAACCTTCATTTGGTAAGGGGCGTTAAAATTGAATTTGAATTTTAGTTGTTTTAATGTTATCAATGGGTATCGTATGCTCCAATACTTCCTGCTTTTTGTTTTTTCCTTTTACTTCTTCCACCTGTATCGTAACATCACTTACCACCTTTAACTTTCCCTCTATTTTGCCGCCGTCATGCAAAAGCACTTCCACGTTTCTGCCCGTATTTTTAATATACTGCCGTATCAGCTTCAATGGCTCATCCAGCCCCGGCGAAGACACTTCAAGAGAAAAATTACCATCGGGAAAAATTCCGCTCTCTTCTATCTGCTTATACAAAACCCGGTTATATTTTACGCATTTATCTATTGACACACCGCCATCGGCATCCAAAAACACTTTTACGTTGTTGGTTGGATTGATTTTGATTTCTACCAAAAAATAGTCGGGGTTGTCTTCCAGCAATGTGGTCATCATCTGCGTTATTGCCCCCGTTGTTGCCTCGCTGCTCATAGTCTGATAAATGAAGAAGGGAACGAATCGTTCCCTTCTGTCGTTCCTTTTCCTGCGGCAAAGTTAGGGTATTCGTATAAAGCGCAAAATTTTTTTAAAAGTCATCCTCAGCCCGCTTAAAAGCTGTGATCTGCGCAGTTTAATGATCCGGGAGCCCCTTTCATTTTACAGAAAAAAATGCAAATTATTTCATAAAACTATACGCCTTAATTGCCTCTTAAATCCCACCATCTTCTACTTTCCGTCCACCCTTCACTATTCACTATTTACCTTTCAATGTCGTTTCCTTAATAAAAATCAGTGTGAGTTCTGTGACAATAAATTTTATCACTCCCATCACCTTGCGTACCTATGGCACGCGTTAAACAACTTTTAATCATATCTACCAACCTTACATCCCTATGGGATGTAGCTGCTGTCCATTACATTGTCTCCATCATAGCTTAAGGAAACTACATTGATTCACTATTCACCCCTCACTATTCACAATTTATAATACGTCCTGTACCACGCTATGAAGTTTTTTATACCCTCGTTTACTTTTGTATCGGGCCTGTAATGCAGGTCGCGCACAAGGTCGTCCACATCGGCGCAGGTAGCGGCCACATCTCCCGGCTGCATAGGCAGCAACTGCTTTTCCGCCTTTTTACCCAGGGCTTCTTCAATGGCTTCAATAAAATCCATCAACCGAACCGGGTTGTTGTTGCCTATATTATACACTTTATAAGGTGCAGTGGAAGTGGAAGGGTCGGGGTGGTCAGCATCCCATGAAGGATTGCCGGCCGGGGGGTTGTCAATTACTCTTACCACGCCTTCTATGATATCGGCGATATACGTAAAATCTCTTACCATGTTGCCGTTGTTAAATACCTGGATGGGTTTGTTCCCGAGTATGGCTTTGGTAAACAGAAATAAAGCCATATCCGGCCTTCCCCATGGACCGTATACCGTAAAAAACCGAAGCCCGGTAGTGGGAATTTTAAACAAATGACTATAAGTATGCGCCATAAGCTCATTGCTTTTTTTACTGGCGGCATACAAAGAAATCGGATGATCCACATTATCCGAAGTTGAAAAAGGGGATTTGCCATTGAGCCCGTATACGCTTGAACTGCTGGCATAGGCTAAGTGTTTTATTTGATTGTGACGGCAACATTCCAGGATATTAAGGAAACCAACAATATTACTGTTAAGGTATGCATCGGGGTTAGTGAGGCTGTAACGCACACCTGCCTGTGCGGCAAGATTGCATACCTTATCAAATTGCTGCGTGGCAAACAATTTTTCGAGATTGCCCTTATCTTCTAACTGTAGCCGGATAAAGCTGTAATTGGCATGCCTGGAACTGGGTACCAGCTTATTATATTCAATATTTTTTTTATTTATTCCGGCAGACTCCAGGCGGCTGTATTTGAGATTAACATCATAGTAATCATTAATACTATCCAATCCCACTACTTCATCTCCACGCTGTACAAGGTAATTGGCCAAATGAAACCCTATAAATCCTGCTGTACCGGTAATTAGTATTTTCATTCTTTGTATTTTATAATGGTTGCAAAGTAAATAAACTAATGGAATAGCGTAAGAACCAAATGATAAAAAACAAGAAACAAACAAATTTCAAATCAGGAATCTCAAATCTTAAATACGCTCATGCGTTAGCTTTTCTGCATTTTCGGCAAACTGGAGCGCCTCAACGAATTCCTGCAGATTCCCGTTCATCACATCATCGAGATTATAAACGGTAAGGCCTATGCGATGGTCTGTTACCCTGCCCTGCGGATAATTATAGGTCCTGATCTTTGCCGAACGGTCTCCCGTGCTCACAAGGCTTTTACGGCGGCGCGCTATTTCCTCTTCCTGTTTACGCACCTGCTCTTCATACAACCGGGTTCGCATCATCTGCATTGCCTTTTCGCGGTTGCCCAGTTGCGAACGTTCTGTCTGGCATATCACTACTGTGCCGGTAGGAATATGCGTAAGCATCACCTTGGTTTCCACTTTATTCACATTTTGCCCGCCTGCGCCGCCGCTGCGCGAGGTCTCCATTTTTACATCGCTTTCTTTCAGTTCAAAATCAACTTCTTCCGCTTCTGGCATCACAGCAACAGTGGCGGCGCTGGTATGTACCCGGCCGCTGGCTTCGGTATGAGGCACCCGCTGTACCCGGTGCACGCCGCTTTCAAATTTTAATGTGCCATACACATCCTCACCTTTCACCTCCAGTTCAACTTCTTTATAGCCTCCAACCGTACCTTCATTTTCGCTGAGGATCGCCGTTTTCCATCCCCTTTCCTCACAATAGCGGATATACATACGCAGCAGGTCGCCTGCAAACAGCGAAGCTTCATCTCCTCCTGTGCCGGCACGTATTTCAAGAATAGCATTCTTTTCATCCTGCGGATCTTTGGGTATCAGCATCTGGCGGATAGCGGCTTCCATCTTTTCTTTCTGTTCTTCCAGAACCGGGAGCTCATCTTTTGCCAGGTCCCTCATTTCATCGTCATCGCCATTCAGCACTTCCGTATTGAATTCAATATTATCCAATACCTTCTTATAGGCATTGTAGGCCTGCACGATCTTCTCCAGACTGCGGTATTCCCTGCTGGAAGCCGTGAACTTTTTATTGTCATTCACGATCTCCGGGTTGGTGAGCGCAATGCCCAACTGGTCGAATCTTGCCTTTATCGCTTCTAATTTGTCTAACATCACTATTGGTTCCCACAATTGCCCCGTGGATGGTTTTCAGTTATTTTTGTGTTACCGGCTTTTGAACTGCTTTGCAGCTTTTGTTGCGTCGCAC
>NZ_DAOMOZ010000234.1:0-7040 GCF_035444585.1 Agriterribacter sp. | reverse complement strand
TTACTTTTTCCGTAAAAAGTAACAAAGAAATACCTGGCAGCGTTCTGTATGTAGCATTTCGTTCTTCAAGTTAGGGTGAGGTTGCAGTTTCATCCTCTAAAAAATCTTAAGTTGATGGCCCATTGTGTTCCCATCAACCTGCGACAATCTTAATGCATCCCACATGAATGTACAGGACACTTATTACATGCCATTTGTTATCTTTCATGTAAAGTACATCCCATGCATTATAGAAAATTATCCCTCCTGTGCTTCCTGCTCATATATGGTGTGATCGTTAAAGGTAATTTTTTCCCGCACCGGCTTAGCTGCGAACATAAGATCGCCCCATACGGTATTGAAAACACAAAACCCATGATGGGCTGGTGGATCAATACAACGGAAAGAGGTGTGGACCAATCTGCCTGGCAAATACTTGTTGCCACAAGTCCGGACAAGCTCGATGAAAAAAATGCCGACATGTGGAATTCCGGCCGCATAGCTTCAAACAGCAACAACAACAATGCATATAGCGGCAAACCATTGCAATCGGCCAGGAAATACTACTGGAAGGTGAGAATATGGGATACTGACGCTAAAGCCTCTGCATGGAGCGAAGCCACCAGCTTTACCACCGGCATATTGCAGCAAAAGGAATGGGATCCGTCAAAATGGATAGCATACGATATTTTACCCGACAGCATGAAGGTAATGCCCGGTGTGCACGGCAACGGTAATACGCTGGGCAGCAAAGCCGTGAAACGGGCCGTGGTTCCTTGTTTCAGGAAAGATTTTGTATTGAATAAACCGGTCAAAGAAGCTTTTGTATTCATTTCCGGACTGGGCCAGTATGAACTGCACCTCAATGGTAAAAAAATAAGCGATGATTTTTTGACACCCGGCTGGACGAATTATGAAAAACGCTGCCTGTACAATACGTATGAAGTTACTGATCATTTAAAGCAGGGACAAAATGCCATTGGCGCTATTGTTGGAACGGGTTTTTTTTACATCAACCGCGAGAGGTACCGGAAACTGATCCGTGCCGAAGGATACCCCATGTTGCGCGCCAGGCTGGTTATACGTTTCACGGACGGCAGTACAAAAGAAGTTGTAACCGACGAAAGCTGGAGAGCAGCCCCCTCTCCCATTATATATACAAGCATATACGGTGGCGAGGATTATGATGCCAATAAGGAGCAGGCAGGATGGAACAAAACAGGGTTTGCAGATGCAGGCTGGGAAAAAGTACTGATCGCAAAAGGACCGGGCGGAGCAATGAGAACGCATGACGATTATCCTTTAAAAGTGATGGATAGCTTTTCCGTTAAAAAGAAAACCAGCATCACAGCCCAAAAAACGCTTTATGATTTCGGTCAGAACGCTTCTGCCATCATAAGGTTAAAAGTAAAAGGCAATAAAGGCGACAGCATACGCATTACACCTGCTGAATTATTGAATGATGAGGGATTGCCCGAACAATCCGCTTCGGGAAAACCCTATTATTTTACCTATATATTAAAAGGCGGGGATGTAGAAACCTGGGAGCCCCGGTTTACCTACTACGGTTTCCGTTATGCGCTGGTAGAATATATCGGCACTGCTCCGGAACGGATAGATATAACGATGCTGCATACCCGCAACAGCTCACCGGCTGCCGGAAGCTTTACCTGCTCTGATTCATTGTTCAACAATATTTACCGGCTTATTGACTGGTCAATAAAAAGCAATATGGCAAGCGTTGCTACCGATTGCCCCCACCGAGAAAAATTAGGCTGGCTCGAGCAAACCCACCTGGTGGGCGCTTCCATGCGCTATGCCTATGATATCCGGCATTTGTACAGCAAGATCATTGACGACATGAAAGAAGCACAACTACCCAACGGACTGGTTCCGGATATAGCCCCGGAATATGTTCCTTTTGAAGGCGGCTTTCGTGATTCGCCCGAATGGGGAAGCGCCGCCGTGATCATTCCCTGGTATATGTATTTGTGGTATGGCGATAAAGATGCGCTGGTAAAATCGTATGATATGATGAAACGCTACGTTACTTATTTAGGCACCAAAGCGGATGATCATATATTATCGTATGGATTGGGAGACTGGTTTGACCTGGGACCAAAAGATCCGGGGCCCTCACAGCTTACTCCCCTTGCATTAACCGCAACCGCTATCTATTATTATGATGCGGTAATACTCAGCAAAACCGCAGCTCTCTTTAAGAAAGATGAAGATGAAAAATTGTTCGCCACCCTTTCGGAAAACATTAAAAAGGCTTTTAATGATAAATTTTTTGATCAGCAAACGCAGGTATATGCTACCGGTAGTCAAACCGCTTATGCCATGCCCCTGTTCACGGGAATTGTGGAGGAGCAATACCGCGAAAAGGTCTTTAACAACCTGGTAGCATCCATCAAAAACAGCAACAAGGCATTAACTGCCGGCGATGTGGGTTACCGTTACCTGGTAAGAGCGCTTGAAACCGGTGGCGCCTCGCAATTGTTGTACGAAATGAACAACAGGGATGATGTACCGGGCTACGGGTACCAGATACGGCATGGGGCAACCGCTTTAACGGAATCCTGGCCCGCTTTGAGATATGTGTCCAACAATCACATGATGCTGGGCCATTTGATGGAATGGCTCTACAGCGGGTTAGGAGGCATTAACCAGCAGGTAGATGACCGGGGCTATCGTAAAATCCGCATCGCCCCGCAAATGGTGGATGGTATAGATTCGGTGAGCGCTGCTTATACTACCCCTAATGGCATTATCCGTACTGCATGGAAAAAAGAAGGGAAAGGCACAACGCTAAAAGTGAATATCCCTGCCAATACTACTGCTCAAATTGTTTTGCCTGCTTCCAATGCAGCCGGCATCAAAGAAAACAACCAGCCGGTCACTCAAAACAAATGGATTAGCGATATACAACAAAAAGCAGGTAAGGTTAGCTTTACCGTTCCTTCCGGAAATTATGTATTTACTATAGCACATTAATTATGAACAACAATATCATCATACGTCTCTCTCTTTTCTGTATTTGTGTCGCGCTGCTGAGTTGCAGCGATACAGATACCGGGCAAAAAACCATTTCTCAGGAAACGATGCAAAAAGTATATGAAGAAGTAAAAACGCCTTTTAAATATGGCATAGTAGTTACAGCACCCGATTCCTCGAAAATGGCCGACAGTCCAACCGTGTTCCGGTTAAATGGAAAATGGTATATGACCTATATTGTTTTTGACGGTACGGGTTACGAAACCTGGATAGCGGAAAGTGATGACCTGTTGCAATGGAAAACGCAGGGAAAAATAATGTCCTTTACCGAAAATACATGGGATGCCAACCAAAAAGCGGGTTACCCTGCACTGGTAGATATTACATGGAACGGCAGTTACGAGCCCATGAAGTACAATGAGCGCTACTGGGTCTCTTACCTCGGCGGCGCCGATAAAGGTTATGAAGCGGGCCGCCTGGGCGTGGGCATGGCATATACAGATCATATAGCAGAAGCGAAGGAATTGGAAAGACTGCCGCAGCCTGTATTATCGGCTAATGACTCTTCGGCACAATGGTATGATAACAAAACGATCTTTAAAAGTTCTGTTATTCATGATGCGGATAAAAAAAGCGGTTATCCTTTCGTGATGTATTACAATGCCGCAGGCGACAGTACGGGTGCTAACGGGCATAGCTTTGAAAGCATTGCCATGGCCGTTTCGAACGACATGCAGCACTGGCAGCGCCAGGGCGATCGTCCCTTACTGTCGAAAGGGAGAGGCATTTGCGGGGATGCCCAAATTGTAAAGATGGATGATCTGTATATTATGTTTTACTTCGGGTACAACTGGAAAGATGGCGACCCCTCCGCTTTTGACCGCTTTGCCTGTTCTTACGACCTGGTGCACTGGACAGAATGGGATGGACAGCACTTAATAGAACCTTCTGAATCTTTCGATAAACAATATGCGCACAAGCCCTGGGTAATAAAATGGGAAGGTGTGGTATATCATTTTTATAATGCAGTGGGTGAAAAAGGAAGAGTGATCGCTTTGGCTACATCTGAAGATTTGAGGGAAAAGAAGTAATGAATTCAATTCACCCGGGTCACACCCACACAACAGCCTGGGCTGTGAAGAGCCCGTTGCTACAACTAATTAGCGCTAACGTTGAAGTGTTTACGAAGGCAGGGAATTCATTGATTGTCCAGCCCGGACAAATGCCCATTTGAAAATATGTTGTTGAAGTTATAAACTAAAGCGGAGCATTGAACATTGAGCCCAAACGGCTGCTAATGCCTCATATAGCTGATGTTACATTCTCTATCCCTGTTTTTGCAAATACTTTTATTAGCCGCAGATTTATTACCAATACTTCTGTCCTGATATACTACAAATGTGGCTATATGATGCTCTATCTAGTTTGTCCAGCAAGTCTGTAATATTTTTAAAATTTCTTTTTACATCATTGAATGTTAAATCGGTTGATTCTTGATGAGCAATAGTTTCTCTGACATCTAAAAATGAACGTAAAAGCAATTCATAATTTTTTTTGCCGATTCTATCAGTTTCATTAAAAATGCTTTTTATCCCAATTCTGTTAAATAGAATCTTCAAATTTTTCGGTGAAGGATATTTTTTATCATTAACGATCATTTTCGAATCTATATGGTCTACAAAAGTTTGTGTGGAATCCACAACAGAATAAAGGCGTTGATTTGTAATATTCAGTCTGTCAAGAATTTTAAACTCATCTCTGTTATTTATGAAACCTTCATAAATTGTTCTTTGCTTATGGAAAAGCGAAAACGTTCTCGGATTTACTGGAATTTCAGAAATTGTTGCAGATAACGATTTATAATTAAAAAATAAATCCTCAATGAATACTCGCAAGTACTCCTCAAGTGAAGAGCATAATAAAACAATAGTTGATTGAAATATTAAGTTTTTATGCTCGTATGAAAGAGCAACATTCTTGTATGAAATTTGTCGAGCTAAGGAAACAAGTTCAACAGATTTATTCTCGAACTCTTGTCTTGCCCTACTTCTTGAATAAGGCATTATTGCAAAAGTTTCGTAAGGAAAATTTTGTATTCTGTTATTCTATTAATAACCGAATTTTTATCTGTTGTTCCCGAAGATATGTATTTATTGAATTCCTCGTTTTCTATAAATTCTTGGTTCTTCTTTACAAAATTACTTGCTGTTAGTTTTTGTATTTTTTCATCTGAAGGGTTTATTTCATAAAAGGAAATCATCTGCGCATCAAAAAGGGCAGCATTGAATTTTGCATTTTTATATGCAGTGTCATATGTTTTAAATGCTAACCTATCAAGTGCTAAATTTACTTTTTTTAAAGTCGAAGTAAATTCTAATTCTATTTCGTTTAATCTCTGCTCATTAATATTTCTGTTGTTTTCACTGTAGTTATTCAAAAATGATACTAATGGCTTTGTATAATTTCGCCAATTATCTGCGAATGAAAGAAAACGCAAAACCAATTCATCTGCTTTCATTCTTTTATCAGTTTTATTTAATGTAAGCTCTCTAAATAACTTATTGTTCCCTAATTTTTCTAATTTGTCCATGAAAGGACCTGCATGAATTCCATGCCGAAGTTCATGTGCATTGAGTTTTACGGAACCTGTATTCAATCTTTCAAATACGTCAAATTTAATTTGAGGATGAGTATCTTTCAATATCACTATACAACGCACAGTTCTATTCTGAATATGTCGTTGAAAGCGTGGGTCTAACGCAGAAAAGGTGTAGCCCTCTAATTCCGGATAGGCAGTTAAACCTCTTAAAACAAATTCGTCTGCGATAAAAAGTTTTATGCTATTAAGTCTTTGATTACCGTCTATAACAGCAAGCGTTTCATCAGGGTTTTGACTTAGAAAAACAACAGGGATTGGACAATTAATTATCAAAGACTCGATAAGACGGGATGCTTGGGCCCTATTCCAAACATATCCACGTTGGAACTCTGGAATAACTATATGCCCATTATTTAAGTAATCCACCAAAGTAGAAACCGTAAAGTCATACGTTTCGGTATTTAATCTTCTCTTTTCTGGTGGTATATTTAAAATATCAAGGTTTAGCTCTTCTATCTCAGGAAAGAGCCTGTCAGCTAACTTTGAAGATTTATTTCTTTCTGTCATTTTAAATATGTTGATGACGTTACATAAATTTTGCCGCTAACGCATTGCCTTATACATACCTGTCGTTTTAAACATTTGTAAGCATTTCTAAGCGCTTAAAACGTTTTGCTTCAACGGTGCCGTAGTCACAGCAGCATGGATTAAAACATTGTCATTCAATTGCTACTCAGAATCAAAATCATATCCCGGAATTGGATGGGCTGAATATTGGATGTTGTATTGGTGCGGATTGAAATGGTTACCAAACCTATTCATTTATTTTTAAAATGGAAAGAAAACTTGCGGATTCTATGAGGCAATTTCCTGGTGATCGTATTGGTAACGCAATTGCAGCTTTCTGATTTCACCGGGGTCTCACCCCATATTCAATAGCCTGGCTATGAAGACCCCGTCGCAACAAAATCGCCTTACTCCAGCTTCTCAAACAACTCTGCCTCAGCCGGTAAGGAAGATCAACGTCGTTTTCAATGTCTGCCGCTCCCTGAACTCCTGAAGAACACTGCTATCTGCCTTTGGTTTTCTAAAAGCGAAATTCCGATACCGGTAGGGAAGGTTACATTATTTCAGGAAATAGGCATTTGGGTGAGAGATTGTAACGACCTGTCATTCTTCAAACATCTGCCTACATGCGTTACTTCCCTTACATCCACCAGGTGCGCGGCTTCTACCAGCTTTATCAAATGGGTGCACACTGTCAGCGGGTTTGCTATAGTAGTGCTATCACTGCAAAACGCATGCTCCACTACCTGTTCCCAGCACTGCAGCCAGTTGCTGAGCGACCGGTAGCTGAAAAACTGTTGAAATGCCCGGTAGGGATCACTGTATTCTTTTTCAGACAGGCAGCGCGGAAGCTCCTTCCACACATCAGCGCTAACATAATGGCTGCAATAGTATTTTT
>NZ_DAOMOZ010000233.1:0-7065 GCF_035444585.1 Agriterribacter sp. | reverse complement strand
TTAAACCGGGCCAGGGCGATGAGATCAATCCCGAAACCCGGCCTTTCCAGTTTGGCGATATGCTGGAGCAGATTGATTTTGTGAGCTCCATCCGCAACGCGCAGATCAATCATGGCATAGACCAGTTGCAACTGCGGGAAGACGACCTGGAGATCAGGGAAACGGATTTTAAGTCGCAAACCTCCACGGTGCTGATGATAGATATTTCGCATTCGATGATCCTGTATGGAGAAGACCGCATTACACCGGCTAAAAAAGTAGCGATGGCACTCAGCGAGCTCATCACCACTAAATACCCTAAAGACACACTGGATATTGTAGTATTCGGCAATGACGCATGGCCCATTGAAATTAAAGATATTCCTTACCTGCAGGTGGGACCCTATCATACCAATACCGTGGCAGGACTGGAACTGGCTATGGATATTTTACGGCGGCGGAAAAATCCCAACAAGCAGATATTCATGATCACCGACGGCAAACCAACCTGCCTTAAATCGGGCAAACGGTATTATAAAAACAGCTTCGGCTTAGACAGAAAGATCATTAACCGCTGCATCAATCTTGCAGCACAGTGCAAAAAAATAAAGATCCCGATCACAACTTTCATGATCGCCACCGACCCCTACCTGCAGCGCTTTGTAACGGAATTTACGGAAACCAATAACGGCAAAGCATTTTTTGCAGCGCTGGATAATTTGGGTGCATTTGTATTCAGGGATTTTGAGAACGGGAAACAAAAAACAGTGTATTAAAAAACAGCGGAACGTTCATTGCTCTCCCTGGAGAGACAATGCAAAACGGTTCTGTTTAAAAGCATTAAAAAAAATGAGTAAGACCATATTACCGGCAACCTTAGGCGAATTAAAAAAATCAGGACACAAAAGCAAGGGAATTAAAGATGAGATGAGGGATAACCTTATCCTGAAATTAAAGCAGGGCGATCCCACCTTTCCGGGTATTGTTGGATATGAAGAAAGTGTAATACCCGATACGGAAAGAGCCATCCTGTCGCGCCACAATATTTTATTCCTCGGTTTGCGCGGACAGGCAAAAACACGCATGGCACGCCAGATGATCGAATTGTTAGACGAATACATCCCGGTTATAGCAGGCAGTGAAACCAATGATGACCCGCTGCACCCGCTTTCGCGGCACGCACAGGAGCTGATCGCTGAAAAAGGAGATGCCACACCTGTTGCATGGCTGCACCGCAGCGAACGCTATGGCGAAAAGCTGGCCACACCCGATGTGAGCGTTGCCGACCTGATAGGCGATATAGACCCGATAAAAGCCGCCAACCTGAAGCTGGCTTTTGCCGACGAAAGAGTGATCCATTACGGCATCATTCCAAGAAGCAACAGGGGCATTTTTGTTATCAATGAACTGCCTGATCTGCAGGCAAGGATACAGGTTGCCCTGTTCAATATCCTCCAGGAAGGCGATATCCAGATACGCGGGTTTAAGCTGAGACTTCCCCTCGATATACTGTTTGTATTTACAGCTAACCCCGAAGACTACACGAACAGGGGCTCCATTGTAACACCATTAAAAGACCGCATAGAAAGCCAGATATTAACCCATTATCCGAAAAACATCGAAGATTCGCTCACCATTACCGAACAGGAAGCAGATATACTGCCGGTCCAGACAGATAAAGTAAAGATCAGCGACCTGGTAAAACGGCTCATAGAACAGGTAGCTTTTGAAGCAAGGATGAGTGAAATGGTAGACCAGAAGAGCGGTGTATCCGCACGCCTGCCCATTGCCGCATACGAAAATGCAGTGAGCGCAGCCGAAAGAAGGGCGATCATCAACAAGGAAAAAGAAACCCAGGTATGGATCTCCGATCTCACGGGTATAATACCTTCCGTTACAGGAAAAGTAGAGCTGGTATATGAAGGAGAGCAGGAAGGCCCCTACCAGGTAGCCTTCAATTTATTAGGCAAAGCCATCCGCACACAATTTGTACAGTATTTTCCCAGTCCCGACGCGTTAAAGAAAAAAAGAGCGCAGCAAAAGGAAACAGACAACCCGTACCGTTCCATTATAAACTGGTTCGACAAGGGGAATACACTGGACATATTGTTCAACGTGAAAGACAAAGAAAAAATTCAGCTGTTATATAAAGTAGACGGGCTGTACGGACTGGTGAAAAAAACTTTTCCGCATGCCAATGAAAAAGAAACGGCTTTGCTGATGGAACTGATCCTGCACGGCTTATCGTCGTACTCGCTGATCAGCAAAAAGGTATTAGACGGTAAAATTGAATTCAAAGACCTGATGGGCTCCATGCTCAATATGGGCAGGGAAGCATCATCTTTTGAAGACGAAGAGGGGTTTGAGCAGGAGGAAGGGTATTAAGAAGTTCCAGGGCACAAGTTACAAGGGCGCGGATAAAGGTTGAAGGTATAGGGTAAGACATAGCTATCAGCATTCGGTCGCAGGTAGGGTATTTCTGATTTGTTGATTTCTGATTTGTTGGTTCATCGTGTAGCCCGTCGGATTTCGGATCTTTAACTTCGGATTTCGTTTGGTTCCTGTCATTTAGCTTCCCGGTGCTTTCATTAATGTATACATGCCCTGTAAGCTGTTAGCTGTAACCCGACTCAAACACTCTGTAAAAAATGAACATTCGATTCAGACAAAGAAATTTTGACGACATAAGCGATCTGAAATTTTCAGCATTGAAACCCCGGGGCAATTCCAATCAATGCCGACAGGCGAAAAAAGGTATTGAGTTTATAACCCGACATATAAAATGCGACAAATTCAATTAATAGAAACCATACTTTACGTAAACGACCAACAAGCAAGTGCGGACTTTTACACAAAACTATTCCGACAAAATCCCGACTTAAATGTTCCGGGAATGACAGAATTTAAACTTGCAGAAAATTACAAATTAGGATTGATGCCAAATGAAGGAATTGCAAAAATACTTTTGGACAAAACACCACATCCAGACCAGGGAAACGAGATACCAAGATGCGAACTTTACTTTTACGTTGAAAACATCGAACTCGAATTTGACAACGCAATAAAAATGGGTGCTAAACTGATAAGCGAAATTGAAGACAAAGATTGGGGCGATAAAGTTTGCTATTTTGCCGACATTGACGGACACATAATTGCATTTGCAGAAAAGCTGAATAACAAATAAGTGGAAAAACAAAACGGGCTACAGCTCACAGGCAGGTCATACATGCGGGCACACCGAAAACATTCTTCAACTTCCGGTTCTTTGTTTTAGCTTTTGTTCAGGCTCACGAAATGCAATCAGCAAATTATATAACTTGTACAACAATTAAATAATCAACTTCAGTAGCCGGGCTGAACGGAATTCCATTATCCGCCAACCTGAAACCTGAAACCTGCAACCTGCGACCCTTCACACCACATTCACCTCCCTTTCCAACTGTACCCCAAATTTTTTGTGTACGCTGTGCAGGATCTCTTCGCTAAGGTCGTATATTCCTTTTCCTGTGGCACTGCCGTAATTCACCAGTACCAGGGCCTGGCTGGCATGCACGCCTGCATCGCCGCGGCGAAATCCTTTCCAGCCACATTGTTCTATAAGCCAGCCGGCCGCCAGCTTTACCAGGTCTTTGCCGCGGGCTGCAGACGAAGCATATTGCTTAACGGGATAATGTGGCATGGCAGGATACTTTTTCTGCAACGCATCAAATTGCTTTTTTGAAATTTCGGGGTTTTTAAAAAAACTGCCTGCATTGCCGGTTACGGCAGGATCGGGCAATTTGGATGAACGGATATTGATGACAGCCTGTGCAATGGATTGTATGCTTAATTCCTTCACTCCCATCCTTTCCAGTTCATGCTCAATAGCGCCATAGGAAGTATGAAATACGGGATGCCTGCGCAAACGGAAGGAAACATTCAGTATAACAAACCGGCCTTTATACTTTTTTTTGAATATGCTTTCCCGGTAGCCAAACGCGCAATCGCCGGTTGTAAAATTATACAGCTTCCGTTCGTGAATGTGAAAGGCGGTAAGACTATTGAACACTTCCTGCAACTCCACCCCGTAGGCTCCTATGTTTTGCATGGGCGCCGCACCCACATTGCCGGGGATCAAAGATAAATTCTCGAGCCCTGCCCATTGCCGCCGTATGCAGTACTGCACAAACCGGTGCCAGTTCTCCCCTGCACCTGCGCGCACATACACATAACTATCATCTTCTTTTACTTCCTCAACACCCATGATCTCATTCTTCAGTACCAGCCCTTTCACATCTTCTGTAAAAAGAATATTACTGCCGCCGCCGAGAATCATTTTTTTTAACCGGGGCTTTGCTTCAATCAGTTCACCCAGTTCATCAACATTTGTAAACCGCGAAAAATAATCTGCCTGCGCATCTATTCCAAAAGTGTTATATTGCCTGAGCGAAATGTTTTCCTGAATTTGCATATCCTATCTGTTCACTGCAAAATACAAAAAACATGCAAGCAAAAACAGCCGTGCTCCTCGGTGCAACAGGATTGATCGGTAATCATTTGTTACACTTTTTATTAGAGGATGATTATTTTACCACGATCAGGGTGCTGGTCAGAAAACCATTTGCTTTCATACACCCAAAGCTCGAAATACAGATCACCGATTTCAGCGATCATGATAACTTCCATAGTGCACTCGGAAGAGGGGATACTATTTTTTGCTGCATAGGCACCACGATGAAGAAAGTTAAGGGCGATAAAACGGTGTATCGCAGCATTGATTTTGATATACCGGTGCGTGCCGCGCAATGGGGCATAG
This sequence comes from Agriterribacter sp., assembly GCF_035444585.1. Lineage (GTDB taxonomy): Bacteria > Bacteroidota > Bacteroidia > Chitinophagales > Chitinophagaceae > Agriterribacter. Next base: position 2,291 of record NZ_DAOMOZ010000233.1, on the reverse strand, counting down.
ATAACGGGTTCTCTCAATACCTCGTGGTATCCGCTATTGGCGCCAATGCCAGCTCTTCCAATTTTTATCTGCAGCTCAAAGGTAGCATGGAGGCTGCTATTCATGCTCTCCCCTACGCTTCGCTCCATATTTTCCGGCCATCGCTGCTGCTGGGTCCCCGCGAAGAAAAGAGGAAGGGAGAAAGACTGGCACAATCCATTATACCGGCACTGTCGTTTATGCTGGCGGGCTCATTAAAAAAATACCGGGCCATTAATGCTGCCGACGTAGCCAAAGCCATGCTTGCCGCAGCCAAATCGGACAAAACGGGTATAAACGTGCACGAATACAGGCAAATGAAAACGGCATAAACAATGGTGCATGTTTTGCTGCTGATCATTATAAGCAGCATCCGCCCTTTCAGATGTGTACTTTTTATAGGCGTTTAAAAATGTACGACCGTAGCCAGAGTTCGTCAACGAAATAACAAATATAATAGAACCAAAAGTTGACGAATGTTTTTCGTCTGCCCGCATTTTTGCCAGCCTGATATTGCGCACGGCTTTTCAACAAGCTTTAAAGACTAAGATGTAGTTAAGCCTTTCTCAAGTGTTTCAATAAAGTTAAGTGCAGCTTTAGCCAACTCATTATCCGGAAATTCCGCATTCAGCCGCTTATAGTATTCAATAGTTCGAATGTTGTCTCCTATTTGTCCATAGCAAAATGCAATATTATTTAAGTCAATTTCTCTGTAACACATTTTTGAAGATGAGAACATCATTAAACACCTGTATTTATCAAGCCAGGCATTTTTACTGAAAAAAAGATAACTCTTTCGGAAATGAACAATGGCAGTCCGGAATTGCCTTTTTTGCATAAGTTGCATAGCGGTTCTATGACTTAAGGGAATAAAGCGGCTCAGGCTATAATATATAGTCAAATATGTCAAGGCTCCATAAGTAAGAAAATATCTTGCACCTGCGAGAAAATAAATAAAAATTATCAGCCCCATTAGTACAAATTGCAGCATTAAATAGAAACTATTGACTTGCCTAGCAGCCGGTAACTTTGATGCCATTAAAGTAATTTTTGATCTGTTGGATGTTGAAAAAAGTTGTACACAACGTCTACGGCTTTGTGCAGGTGCGGAGTTTGAAATCCGTCTGCCGAAATACCGAAGGCCAATTTAAAGTAAAAAATACTGTATTCAGATAATTTCTGTTATGTTGTGGTCAACCGCCGACCGAAGCTTAAAATTGTGATTATCTGATTGTACTATATCCCGCCCCGATTGAGCCAAGCCTGTTATACGCCGTGACTTGTACCCCGCAGGAAAACGGGAGCTTAATATCAGCGACTTACTATTTTCCAATGTCGAACAGGATACCATCAATAAAAGGGCTGTTGCAAACGGTCTGTTGTAACCTATGAAAAATTTACAAAAGCTTGCCTATTCACCATTCACATCTCTCACTTATGCAGCTTCACTACCTCAATGGTATGATTCAACCTGCTTCTCTCGGCGGCAAAGGCCATCAGGTGGCTTACCACAGATACGTCAATGGTAGAAGAAAGGATTTGCGCATCCTGATGACCTACGGCCTGCACCCAGTCCTGCACCAGGCGATGATCACCTCCGCCATGGAAATCGGTTTTCAGGCTCCATGTGGTTTTTTGTCCCGTTCTGAAATCTGTAATGGTATAGGCTTCCATATCTCCAACAATATCACCTTTGGTTCCCATTATGCGGGTGCTTCTGCCTTCATAGGAAGTGAGTCCTTCCATTGAAAAGGCCGCAGTAATATTTTTTCCGAAACGCATATTAACTGTTAAATGATCGGGCTGATCATTATCCATCCGGTATACACACCGGCCGTAATCGGTTGTTTTCAGTTTCTTCAGAATGATATAATCCCAGTTGCGGCGCTGTTCGGGCAAATCAAAAACATACAATCGTTTCCTGTCGCGGTAATAGATCTGCAGGGCAGAAAAAGGGCAGGTATCTTCCACAGCGCAATTGTCCGTGCATCTTTCCGTGCTCCCTGCCGGTGCATTTTCCTTCGTAAATAACCGCAATCCTCCAAAACACTGCACATCTTCAACGGGTTCATCAATAAGCCATCGCAAAATGTCGGTATCGTGGCACGACTTTGCCAGGATAATGGGAGAAGATTTAGTACTGTTATGCCAGTTGCCACGTACATAAGAGTGCGCCATATGATCAAAACCGATGGGTTCCATATGCTGCACACTTACAATATCACCAATGGTTTTAGAAGTAATGATTTCTTGAAGCTGCTTGAAGTAAGGAG
>NZ_DAOMOZ010000232.1:0-7067 GCF_035444585.1 Agriterribacter sp. | reverse complement strand
TTGTTGAATTGCAGAACACCGGAAATACAGAAAAGAGATGACCGCGAAAACATCAACTTGCCTACCCCGCACCTTATACCTTCCGCCCTCTTCCCTCTACCTTCCACCCTACACCCAAGCTGGCAGTTCCCGGCAAAACAGGTTACAGGAAATCGAAACGTTGCAGGAATTCGTCTTTATAGTTCCTTCCAAGCGGGATCTCATGATCCTTCAGGAAAATACTGTGGTTATTAAAAGTATCAAGATGACCCATATTAATGGCATAAGACCGGTGTACCCGTATGAAATATGGGCGGTCAAACTTATCCATCACCACGTTGAGCGGATGCCTGACAATGAAATTCCTGTCTTTCGTAATGATATGCGTGTGATTGTTTTCCGCTTCTAAGTAATAAATATCATTTAAATTAACCTTAATGAATTTATAATTCTGCTTGATAAATATGGCATCGTTAAAACACAGCACGGGCTCCTTCTCCGTAATTTCAGAAGCCTGGCTGTTCCCGGAAAGGGGAACGACCGGTGCTGCAGCCGACTTGTGAAAAGCAAAATTATGCAGCGCGAGATCTATGGCTATCAGCAGGTTCCGGGGCTGGTAGGGCTTTATAAGGTAGGCTGCCGGAGCAGTTTCCTTGGCCCGTTCAAGCGTTTCACTGTCGGAAAAAGCAGTGAGGTAAATGAAAGGGATATTTCTTAATGCGGTAAGACGCCGGGCAGTTTCTATTCCATCCCAATCACCTTTGATATGTATATCAAGCAGCACCAGGTCTATGGTTTCTTTTTCTGCAATGCGCAAAGCCTCCTTGCCATTATCTGCAATACCGCAAACCTGATAGCCTTCCATCTGCAGCGTATCTTCCAGTGCTATTGCCACAATGCCCTCGTCCTCAACGATCATAATGTTAACTTTACTTTCCATGAACGAATGATAACATGATTATTAAAATATTCCTATACTATACCGGGCAACGGCAATGCTCCGCATTCATCTGCCGGAGTTGAAAGGGAAGTAAACCCCGGCGCTTAACCTTCATCCCGCTTTCTCCAGCTTTGCCGGGATGTGCAGGTTGAGCAAGGTCCCATTCCGGCTTTCCATATTGCATATCCCATTTAGTTGCCTGCTCAATACCTTCACCAGTTTTACTCCAAATGATCCCTGCGGTTTTTCCCATGCCTCCCTGGTCATACCGGGCCCGTTGTCTTTGATCTCCAGTACGATCTCCCTGTCTTTTTTTAATGAAAGCATTAACGATGGATACACTGTTTCTTTATACGCATATTTAAACGCATTGGTTACCCATTCGTTGATGATGAGCCCCAGGGGTAACGCCTGGTCCACGTCCATCTCTGTTATCTGAACATCGAGCTGTAAATCGAATTTACTTTTATCAATCCCGAAACTCTGTAAGATGCTTTCCACCAGGTCGGTTACATATTCTTTCATATTCACCATATTCGGATTGTCCTGCTGATAAAGGCTCCGGTGGATCAGCGACATGGCTTCGATGCGCTGCTGCCCGATTTTTACTGCCTGCCGGGCATCTTTGTCGGGCAGGTGATTGGATTGGAGACTAAGGAGACTGGAAACGATCTGCAGGTTGTTCTTTACCCGGTGATGCAGCTCTTTCATAAGAAATTTCAGCTGCTCCGACTGTTCGTTGATCTTTTTGTTGCTGTCCGCCAGCAACCTGTTCCTTCGCCTGATGCCGCGATACTGGAAATACAGGAATGCAGACAACAAAATAAAGAGTATCATCCCAACCGCTATTGCCTCTGTTGTTCTCGTTTTTTGGAGGTTGATAAGCCTGAGCGATGCAATACGCTGATCCTTTTTTTCCGTTTCATATTCTATCTGCAGCCTTCCGATCTGTTTGGTGTTCTTACGCAACTGCAATGAATCATTTATAACTACCGACCGGCTAAAAGCAGCAAGCGCCTTTTGGTCGTTGCCGGCGGCATGATAGCATTTGTACAACGACCTGTATATTTCTGCCTCACGGAAAGGCGCATTTTGTGCAATGCTGAGATCCAGCGCCTCATTAAGGTAACGGATCCCTTTTGCATGATCGCCGCTGTAAAAATAAATTTCGCCCAGCCAGTTATACGTATAGGTAAGCGAAAGATACCGGCGGTACTTCTTTGCCAGGATCTCTGCTTTTTTTGCATACAGTATCCCTTTGGCATAGTTGCCGGAAATTTTATAATACTGGCTGATGTTATTGTAGTATGCTATACAGTACGGCTCATATCCGGGTGACGATTCTGCTATTTTTAAGCCTTCCAGATATTTATTCAGTCCCTCTTTCCTGATCTGCGGATCTTTTTTACTCATACCATAGCTATGGGTAAACATTGCCTGGTTCAGCATTATTGAAATGATCCGCGGTGTGTCTTTTATAAATATTGCCGCCTGCAGTCCCCTCTCCGCTGCTTTTAGCGCAAGCGGATAGTTTTCATTTTCCTTATGCAAATTTCCGATGATACTGTACAGGGAAGGAACTACCTGCGTAAACTTATTGTATTCGGCTTTTTGCAGCGCTTCCACGGCCACTTTCATTGCCGTGGTGTGATTTGCCGTTCTCCACTCGTAATTCGCTTTCAACAGCAATCCGTTCACGATGATCCTGTCGTTTCCCTGGGCTTCGCCCAAACGAAGCAACCGGTTAGCATACCACAGAAGGGAGTCGTTACCGGAACCCTTATAGCGCGACCCCTGCCGGTATAAATCGTCTGCCACAAGAACAGCATCGTTGGAAGCGGAAGCGGGTTGCAAAACGGGATTTGTTTTCTTACAGGAAATTATTGCCGTAAGTACAACAGCCAGCATCAAAGCACTGCGCAGTAAACAATAACTTTTAGTTTTGGTAAAGCCTGAAAATAAATGTAAGGCATTCATTTTTTGGATAAAATTTCTGCACTGACCGGATACAAGTCAGGAAAAAAGGGAAATAATACAGGTAGTGCAACTACTTTATGTGAGCGCTATTTTCACTGCAGCGCCCTCCTACTATTTTTTATAATCCTTATACTATTTTTCAAAAAGCTGAAGGTATACATTATAATTCGATATATTAGGGGTGATGTTTTTTAACTTTAAACTAAATGAGCGATGAAATCTATTGAACTGCGGCTGCCGAAGGATTTTGACAAATCATTTACTGTATTTAAAGAAGTTGGAAAGTCATTTCCCTGCCCCTGGCATTATCATCCGGAGTATGAAATAGTGTTGGTACTCAAAAGCAACGGGCGCCGTATGGTGGGCGACCATATCGGGAAGTTTGATGAAGGCGACCTGGTGTGCATGGGACCTTTTTTGCCACATGTGTGGGTGAATGATCCGAAATTTATTAACGGACAGATGGATTATCCGGCAGAAGCTATAGTTATTCATTTTAAGGACGATTTCCTGGGCGAAAATTTTCTCAATATCCCGGAGATGGAAGCCTTTAAGCGTTTCCTGGAATTATCCAACCGCGGCATGGTAATTAACGGTAAAGCCAAAGCCGAGATCAGCGCCTTAATGGAAAAGATGCCTGATATGAACGGGCTTCAGCGCCTGTCCTCCCTTTTGCTCATTTTTGATACGTTGTCGCGTACGGCTGAATATGAATTGTTAGCAAGTCCCGGTTTTTTAAAAACGGTGAATGTAAAAAGCTCCGACAGGCTGAACAAAATAACCGAGTACCTGATCCAAAACTTCGACCAGGACATCACTTTATCGAAAGTGGCCTCCATCGCTAACATGGCAGTTACCACCTTCAGTAATTTTTTCAAAGAGAACTATAGAGTAACTTTTGTAGAATATTTAAATACGCTGAGGATCGGCTATGCCTGCAAAAAGCTTTCGGAAAAAGATCAGAATATTGTTGATGTAGCTTATGAATGCGGGTTCAATAGCCTGGCCAACTTTAACAGGCAGTTTAAAAAATACAAGCAAATGACGCCTACCGAATACAGGAGGATCATTTATGCGTAGAGGGGATTTGAAATTTGAGATTTAAGATTTGAGATGGGGATCCGTTTGGTTGGCGGATCTTCTTCGATTGTAGCTGTAAGTTTATGGTTTTTAGTTTATCGTTGTATTTTTCGGATTTAGTGCTTATGGCTTCGGACTTTATTTGGTATTTGTTTTTTGTGATTTGTTATTTGCTTCTGTGATTTGGTTTCACTTCTCACCTCTCACTTCTCACCTCTCACCTCTCACTTACCACTTACCACCTCCTCACTGCACCGTATACCCGCCGTCAATTACAACAGCCTGTCCTGTTATGCCCTTTGCATTGTCGCCCGCCAGGAATAATACATAATGCGCGACTTCTTCCACGCCAAGCAAACGCTTCTGGGGAACAAGCGGATAGATCACTTCCTCCAATACTTTTTCAAACGGGATGTTCCGCATTTGGGCTATATCGTTGAGCTGGTTCCTCACAAGCGCAGTATCAACATAGCCCGGGCACACTGCATTAACGGTAATGCCATGATCTGCCCCTTCCAGTGCGGCAACTTTTGTTAACCCGATCAGTCCATGCTTTGCACTGTTATAGGCTGCTTTTCCTGCAAAACCAACCAGCCCGTTGATAGAAGCCATATTGATGATCCTTCCAAAACTCCTTTCCTTCATATAAGGCAGCACATGCTTGATGGCAATAAAAGGTGCGGTGAGCATCACATCGAGCATCCGCCTGAATTTTTCTGTAGGGAACTGCTCAACAGGCGCTACATGCTGCAGCCCGGCATTGTTTACCAGCACATCAATCCTTCCATGCAGGTCGTAAACAGCGCCCAATATTTTTTGAATATTTTGTTCATCGGTAACATCACAGGCATAGCCCGTAACCCTGCTGCCGCCCAATGCCGCTATGGCCGCATCAACACTATCCTGCTCAAGGTCCAGAATAACTACGGTGCAGCCGGCAGACAAAAAAGACTTTGCTACTGCCAGTCCAATTCCACCGGCAGCTCCCGTTATTATTATTACGCCTGAATGCATGAGGAAAATCAGTTTAAGTTATTCCAGGATATTATATCAGGTCGCCCGGAGGCGACAATAAATTATGTATGCGGCGATGACGCCTCATACAGCCGGGGTATGTGGCGATGACGCCTCATACAGCGGGTCTGTTGTTACTTATAAGGTATAGGGTATAAAGGTATAAAGCGTAGGGACTTTGCACCTTACTCCTTACACCTACTCCATATTCCTTTTACCAGCTCGTCCAGCCGCCGTCAACACATAAATTGTGGCCCGTGATATAAGAAGCGGCTTCAGACAACAAAAACACTACTGAGCCCGCAACTTCCTCCGCCTTTCCTATACGCCCCATCGGCGATAGCTGCGCCAGCCTTTCCACGAAAGCCGGATTGTTCTTTTGTACAGCGGGGTGCGGAAAAGGCCCGGGTGAAATGCAATTGCATCTCACATTCATCTTTCCCCAATGAACCGCCAGATACCGCGTCATTTGAATGATACCCGCCTTGCCAACACCATACTCAATGGGATTTTTGTTCATGGGCGCTTCATATGCTTCCGGGTGTGGCGACACTGAACCATACATGCTGGAAAACAACACGATGCTTCCGCTGCCGCGCTCAGCCATGTGTACACCTGTTTCCCTTGCCAGTAAAAATGTAGCGGTGAGGCCGGTATGATTCACTTCGTCAAATTCTTTTTCACTCAACTCTTCCAGTTTTTTTGAGGTAGAACCAAAGGTGAGGTTCACCAACCCATCGGGCACGCCATGCTGTGCAACCTGGTCCGTTACAAACTGCTGTATGGCGGCTCCGTTCTTTACATCCAGCGTGGCAGGAATAACGCCTGCATCCAAACCCGCAGATCGTACAAACGCACCGGCACGCTCTTCCAGGTCAATGCAGATCACTTTTGCCCCTGCACTCTTTAGTACAATCACGGTTGCCTGCCCGAGATAACCTGCGCCGCCAACCACCCAAATTAATTTATTACGCAAATGAAAAACCGGAATGATCTCTTTGCTCATATCATTTGATTTATGATTAGTGTTTTGAGCGATCAGCTTTCAGCTAAAGCATACCAACGATGGGCAGATAACGCATTGGCACAAACATTCACTGTGTTAAGCCCGAAGCCGGAAATCCTAAATCCGAGGGAATACACAGCATCTCACGTTTCACCTTGCATGTCTCACAATTCACTATTCACCTTTCACTTTTCAGGCATTCAACCCACCATCAATCAAGATATTCTCACCATTTATATACGCGCCTGCATCTGAAGCCAGCAATACGATCAATCCTTTTATATCATCATTGTTTGCCATTCGCTCCAACGGAACTTTTTTACAATAGTTCTCCACGAATTTTTCCGGCTGGTTGTTGAACAATCCGCCGGGGCTCACCGTGTTAAACCGTATGTTCTTCCCCGCATGTGTTTTGGCCATAAAACGCGAAAGCATGATCAATCCTGCATTATGAAAGCAATAGTCCGGTGCGATATCTCCCATACCCCGAATGCCTTCATAATTGGAATAAATGGGCGCATACATGCCCATCATTGAGCTGATATTGATCACACTCCCACCGCCCGACCGGATGATCAGATCCGTCATCTCCCTTAAAATGAACATCATTCCTGTGGCATTTACTTTCATGGATTCATCAAACTGCTCAATGGGAGCGGCATACCCCTTCATGGGACGGCTTACTGCATTATTGACAAATATATCAAGCCTGCCAAACTGTTTCTGTATATTCTCTTCCAAAGTAAGAACGGATGCTGTATCTGCCTGGTCTGCCTGCATGCCGTGCACATCCAATCCTTTGGTTCTGAAACCCGCCGCAGTCTTTTCAATAGTCTCCAAATTGCGTGAAGCTATAACAACAGTAGCCCCCGCTTCGCCTAACCCTTCTGTTATGGAACGGCCATAGTTGCCTGCGCCGCCTGTTACCAGTGCCACCTTATTTTTTAAACTGAACAATTCCATTACGTTCATGCGCCCTTATTTTAAATGAATGATCTTTCCGCCTGCCAGCCTGCTTTCTTCTGCGGCAATCACGGTTTGAATGATATTTTTTGTTTTGGAAAAATCCAG
>NZ_DAOMOZ010000231.1:0-7112 GCF_035444585.1 Agriterribacter sp. | reverse complement strand
ATTTCCTTATTGCTTGCCGTAACCGCTGCCATATTGCTGGTATTTACCAGGTACCAGCCGGTGCATCTCCTGGGCGCCGAATGGTATTACCGGCTCGTTACTTTTCACGGGCTGAACGCGCTCATTTTCTGGATCATCTTCTTCGAGATCGCCGGCTTATACTTCGGCTCCACCGTAGTGCTCAATACCCGGTTTTGCGCACCAAAGCTGGGATGGGTGGCTTTTGGACTGATGGTAACCGGGCTGGTACTGTCTAATATTATCATCCTGATGGGCAGGGCGGATGTTATGCTCACCTCGTATACACCGCTCAAAGCGCACCCGCTCTATTACCTCGGGGTGATCCTCTTTGCGGTGGGCGCATTGCTGGGCGTTATATTATTCTTTGGCAACCTGATGATAGCAAGGAGAGAAAAGGCCTATGGAGAAACAATGCCGCTTTTCACCTATGGCATGATGACAGCAGCCATTATTGCGGTGATTACGCTGGCTTCGGGTGCGCTTATCTATATTCCTACGTTTTTATGGTCGCTCGGGCTCATAGACAATATTGACCCGGCTATGTACAAGCTGATCTGGTGGGGACTGGGGCACTCTTCACAGCAGATCAATGTAGCGGCAATGGTTTCCATCTGGTATATGGTATCTTTTTTATCTGTAGGCGGCACCTCCATCAATGAAAGAGTATCAAGATCGGCCTTTGTGCTGTATATCCTTTTCATCTGTCTGGCATCCGCCCATCACCTGCTTACCGACCCCGGTGTAAGCAGCGCATGGAAAGTATGGAATACCAGCTATGCCATGTACCTCGCCGTGCTGGCTTCCATGATACACGCTTTTGCCGTTCCTTCCTCTTTTGAATCGGCTCAGCGCAGGTGGGGCTACAACAAGGGACTGTTCCAATGGCTGTCGAAAGCGCCCTGGGGCAACCCCGCATTTTCTTCCATAATATTGGCCGTCATCGGCTTCGGATTCATCGGCGGCACCACGGGCGTTATCTTCGGCATGGAGCAAACCAATATCATCGTACACAACACCATTGCTATCCCCGGCCATTTTAAAGGAACCGTGGTTATTGGCACTACCCTCACCTTTATGGGCATTACCTATTACCTGATCCCGCTGATCTTCAGGAAAAAGATCGTGGGCTTCGGGTGGGCCAAATGGCAGCCCTGGCTATTTTTTATTGGTATAGCGCTCCTGTCTGTTTCCATGATCGTGCTGGGGCAGCTGGGCGTTCCGCGCCGCCACTGGGATTCTACGTTCTCCGGCGGCCCGTTCACCTACGACTTCAACCCGGCGGTAGACTTTTTCTGGGCCCTCATGATGCTGGGCGGCTCACTGGCATTTATATCTACCATCATATGGATACTGATCGTGGTGATCTCCGTTTTCTTCGGACCCAGGGTAAACGGTCCTGATGATATGCAGCTCGGCATTTCACCATTGGCGCCTGCCGGAAAAGCACATAAAGGATTTGAAGCGCCCGGGACACTTGTGCTCACCCTGCTGTTTTTACTGGTTTTCCTGGCGCTCTTTTTCCTGAACTGGAAATGGCTGGCGGCAACATGGAATGTAAATTAAAGTCAACGTCCAAAGAAAAACCCTTGAAGTTTAGAAATTGGTACCGGGGCCGTGGCCCCGGTATTATTAACCTGCTGATATGAAACATGTGCATTTATGGATACTGCCGGTATGGCTCCTGCTGAGCGGGTTCAATCTCCCTGATGAAAAAAAATTCCTTGCTCAAAAAGTGGCCGACATTGAAGTATTTGATGCCGCCGGAAACCGCTTCGGGCTGTTTTCGCTGCTCGGTAAAAAGCCGCTTATTATTTCGCCCGTATATACCAGGTGCCATTCGCTTTGCGGTGTGATCAGCAGCGGTGTACAAACTGCCATCAACGGACTGGGCACACTCGGGCAGGATTTTACCATGGTGAGCTTTTCATTCGACAGCAGCGACAGGCAGATGAACCTTGCCGCCTATGAAAACCGGTGGAAGATGGACGGCGTGAACTGGAAAACCATTTCCGCCTCAGGAGAAGCCATCCAAGAACTGCTGTTGTCTGTGGGTTACGAATATGACTATGACCCGGCAACAAAGGAGTTCAATCATCCTTCTATTCTTATCGTTTTAACGCCCGCCGGGAGGATATCAAGATTCATCTATGGCGTAAATCCTTCCAGAAAAGATATAAAGCTGGCTGTGATGGAAGCCATGGCAGAAAAAACAAGACCCGGGCTCTTCAAAGGGCTTTACCTGCGTTGCTTCGGTTACGACCCGGTATTGAAAACCTATAAGCCCGACTGGCGCTTTATTATATCTACATCGGCCGGATTACTGATGATCGGACTGATAAGCATGCTTTTTATAAGATCCTTTATCGTTTCAAAAGACCCGGATGAGTAAACATATCCATGATAATACAAGTGAAGAAAAAGAGCGTACCCGCGGACACCGTTTTTTTCAAAGGCTGTCTTCCCCGCTGGGAAAAATATATGGCACCAACCTTAACCCCTTATATAACCTGGGCGGCATCGCTATATTGCTCTTCGTGATCGCCTGCATTTCAGGTATCTATATTTTTATTTTTTACAATATCAACCCGCGTCATGCCTGGGATTCGGTAGAAGCGATGTCTGCCAATATCTTTAACGGCTGGATGAGAACGATCCACCGGTATTCATCAGACCTGCTGGTGATCTTTATTTTACTGCACCTTGCGCATACCTTGATAACTTCTAAATTCAAGCGGCTGGTATCGTGGATCAGCGGGGTGATCTCTTTTTTGATCGTGGTTATTATAGGAGTAACCGGCTTTATACTGGTATGGGATCAGAAGGCCAAGCTGACAGGTTATCTCACTGCCCGGCTTTTTTCAACACTTCCCATCTTTGACCCATCTATCGCCGGAGCCTTCTTAATGAATGATCTTGATACGGTGGGCGGCTTTTTCAAGGTAGCGCTCTTCGGGCATATCGCGTTCTCGCTGATAACGGTTATCATCATCTGGATACATGTGCTGCGCATCTCCAAACCTAAAATTTTTCCACCCAAAAAACTGATCCTGTATTGCGTGATCGCCCTGGGTATCATTTCTATCCTGTTTCCCGTAAAAAGCGATCCGCCTGCACAGGTTTCCAACCTGCCCACGGAAACCACTTTCGACTGGTATTACTATTTCGGCTATTACCTGATGAAACTATTCAGCGTTAACCAGAACTGGCTGATCATGATCGGTTCGGGGTTGCTGCTTTGCATCATACCCTATATCATTAAAAGAAAAAACAGGGCGCCCGTTTTTATTGACCCCGACAAATGTGATGCCTGTAATCTTTGCTCCTACGATTGTCCGTATGAAGCCATTGATATGCTTACCAGGAACGGGAAAAGGAAGGCCATCCTGTCGCCCTACAAATGTGTGGGCTGCGGTATCTGCATCGGCTCCTGCGATGAGCATGCCATCAGCCACCCGCAATTTCCCGTGGTTAACCTTGCCCTGCGGGAGAAAGCCGATGTTACGCTTTACAGTTGCAGCTATTTTCCCGATCCGGAATTGCCCGGTAACCTTGATATCGTTCACTACAGGGTTCCCTGCATTGGCAGCGTAATGCCGGGTGATGTGCAGCAGTTGCTGGAGCACAATAGTCAAAAGGTTGCGCTGCTGAGCTGTGAAGACTGCTATTACCGCCTGGGAAAAACCTGGGCCATCAGCAGGTTCCTGCGAAAGAGAGCGCCGCTGTTCTCCAAAAAATACAATGCTTCTAAGCTGAAGTTGTTTACCCTGACCCAATACAGCAAGGAAAAGCTGCTCGGCTTCCTTGATCAACAGGTTGAAGAAGATAAGCGCCCAGGGAAAATGACCGTTGCCGATCATGAAAAAACCAGGCCTTTTTTTGCTGTATTGATCCTTACGGTTTGCTTTGCCCTGGTGGTGCCGTTAAGCAGCACCGTAGTGCGGTTCTTTAATCCTGCCGAAAAAACATTGTTCGTTAACTTCAAATACATCTCCACTCCGCAGGAATACGAGCAAAACAAATCCCTGGCGAAACATATGCAGTCGGCTACCCCGGTGGTAAAAAAAAGGAGCTCCGTGATGCTGAAGATATTTTCATCTCAAACCAATGACCTGATCTTCGAAAAAGAATTCACGCCGAGAGGGGTGCGCCAGGACATTGCCATGTTCATTTATACGCAGCTTACGCTTAAAGAAGACGCCGTAAACATTGAGCTCCGGGAAACCGCCTTCCCCGAAAAGCAATACCGGCTGAACCATGTGCAACTGAAAAAGGGCGACGGCACATTTGTAGTATTCAAAGACAATAACCTGGTGCTGGCCGGTGCAAATTAACGGGCGTGGCTGTCTTCTTCACGAGCGCGCCAGGGATGTGAAGTAGCGCGAAGAAGACCGTTTAAAAGTATAGGAATAAATGCTTTGCGTTCTTTGCGCCTTCTTCCCGTTCTTTGCGGTTAACGCTCAAACAGAATTGAACATTCCTGCTTTATTTAAGCATAAAAAGATATTTTTGCACGGTTGTAAGGAGAGATGCCAGAGTGGTTGAATGGGACGGTCTCGAAAACCGTTGTACGGGCAACTGTACCCAGGGTTCGAATCCCTGTCTCTCCGCAAATCAGATAAAAGTCTTCAGTTTCGACAACTGAAGGCTTTTTAGTTTGATAACTTTCTGTAAAACCAATGCTATTTTTACAAGCTGCTTATAAGCTGTGGCTGAAAAGGTTCGAAATACAAACCTTGAACAGATTGAAATAGAAATCTTAAAGTGCATAATTTCCAACCATACAAATCCCTTTCTAACAACCCATTCTAAAGGTTTCCTGTAGAAGTTGCAGCATATAACTTGCTTGTCTGCAACTTTTATCAAAGTTCCGATAGTAGCACTCTAATTTAACTTTGATTTGCAGTCAGGAAGTCTATCAGATTTATATGAACAATCCCCTCTTTGCTTATACCCGTGGAAACATCATTTAAAGTGACTACGTATTTTGGATAATTGTCTTCAATTTGCAGGAGGTTACCAAATTCACGATGGGCAGTCGTTTCGTCATTATCAAGGGTAAGGCAAATCTGCACATACAGCTTTATCCCATTCCTGATTCCAACGAAATCCACTTCTTTATGACCCATTTTTCCAACAAAAACCTGGTAATCCTGTTGTATAAGGTGAAGATAAACTGCATTCTCCAGCAATTTGTGTATATCGGCACGCTGGTTAAAGCCAACAATCGCATTACGCAAACCGATATCTTCAAAATAATATTTCTCTCCGATCTCGAATATTTTCAGTCCCCCTATTTCTGCACGAACTACTTTATGCACAAAAAAGGCATTGCTCAAAGCTCTTAAATAGTTGATCGTTATCTGGGGAGACATATCAACACGCTGAGATCTCAAATATTTGCTGATATTATTTGCAGAAAACAGACTACCTGTGTTGTTGGCCAGGTAAATTACCAGATTCTCAAGAAAAGAAACGTTTCGAATATTCTCTCGGGCGACTACATCTTTTAATAAGATTGTAGAGTAAACATTGCGCAGATATTCAAAAGGAAGGTCTTCCTGCAGTCCTATATTAGGTAAAAAAGGCATGCCGCCATACCGAAGATACTGTAACACAGTATCGAATGTATTATTGAGTTGATGGAACTTCCTGAATTCTTCATAGCTCAGGCTATGTATATGAAAGGCAATATACCTGCCAGAAAGATGCGTGGCCAATTCACCGGAAAGCATATTGGCATTGCTGCCGGTACAATAGATATCACAGACATTTTTTGCCAGCAAACTACGCAGACTTCGTTCAAAACCAGTGACTTCCTGCACCTCGTCTATGAAAAAATAATTATTCCTATCCTTAGCAAACTTATCTTTCAAATATGCATTCAGAGCTGCATCTGTTTTAATAGAAACAAACTCATCCAGCTCCATATTGATATACACAATGTTCGCCTTAGAATCGGTATGACGTATATGATCCATCAATTGGAGCAAGACATAGCTTTTTCCTACACGGCGTTGCCCGGTTAAAACTTTAATTACCTCTTTATTGATGAAAGGAATGATCCTTTCCGTATAAATAGGCCTTTCTATTAGGTTCATGTATAAATGAAATTATTATCAATAATACATAAAATTTCATTTATAACGTATAAATAATAAGAGGTTGAGATATGTCACCCTGTTGTGCCACAATTAACAGGAAAAAGGAGAAAACCTCCTGCGAATAAGAGTCCAGGAATCCAAAATTTAATTGACTTCCAATTTGTTAGGAAACTTCTATCCTATTCAGAAAACCAGGCAATGGTATCAGGGGCTTCGCTGAGTTTATGAGCAAGCCCTAAAGTCATGCAGTGGGTTTAACCCGGCTTTCTGTAAAAATCAACTTTTTCAGGTGCAAGCGGTTGATTCCCTGCAATGATATCGGCAGCCTTTTCCGCAATCATCATAATTGGCGCATAGAGGTTACCGTTGGTTATATACGGCATTACACTCCCATCTACTATCCGTAAACCGTCAAGCCCATGCACCCGGAACGTTAACGGATCTACAACAGACATGTTATCCGTGCCCATCCGACAGGTGCAGGATGGATGTAAGGCAGTTTCCGCATCACGTTTCACCCAATCCAGTATTTGCGCGTCGGTATCAACGGCCGGCCCGGGCGAAAGTTCCCCACCATTGAATTGATCCATTGCCGGCTGGTTCAGGATATTCCTGGCACAACGGATGGCCTCCACCCATTCCCTCCGATCCTGATCTGTAGAAAGATAATTAAACCGAATAGCCGGCTTTTCCTTTGGATCCGCCGACCTGATCAGCACAGATCCACGGGCATCAGAATTCATTGGTCCAACATGCACCTGGTAGCCATGTCCCCCTGATGGAGAACTACCATCATATCGTATAGCCACGGGCAAAAAATGAAACTGAAGGTTAGGGTAAGTAACCGCTTCATTGCTTCTGATAAATCCTCCTCCCTCAAAGTGATTGGTTGCCGCAGGCCCTTTGTGAAAAAGCATCCACTGCAGACCCACCCTGGGTTTATTATACCATTTCAACGCCGGCCAAACGCTTACGGGTTGTTTGCAGGCA
>NZ_DAOMOZ010000230.1:0-7118 GCF_035444585.1 Agriterribacter sp. | reverse complement strand
GCCTTTCCTTCTAAAAACATTTGCCAACCTGCATCCAACATTCCATATTTCCGAACGTAATGACTTTTTATCGCCGGGAAATTGATGTCTATAATATACAAAAAGTTTACAAGAAATGTAAACTTTCTATTATAAATAAAAGCATTTTTTATAGCTTGGATAAGCGCTTGTTTTGTCGCGCCGTAATCTTCACCGCGCAGATAAAAAGCGCGGGGCGACTCCCCACGCAACTCCCTGAAGCAGTGCGGAAACTGATAGTTTCATACTGATAATCCAATGAATGATACTGATTTGTTTGATCAAACGTTTCCCCGCGTGAGGGATTGCAGCGGAAAGCCCGCTGAAGGTTTTGTGCAGTGGCCTTGTGGCGGACTTGCAGCGAAAAGCCCGACCCCGGTATGGGCTGTGCTGATAATAATGCACCGGGTCAGTGGCGATGGATATGCAATTTGAAGTATCGCCACCCATACCGGGGGCACGCCCAGATAAACAGTATAGCCTTTACCAGGTACCCGCATAGCTCAGGTCTTCGTTGGTGAGTTGTTTCAGGTAGTCATATTTCAGTCTCGTTATTTGCCGGATGTGCAGGTAATCGTGCGCAAGCCAGTTGGATAAAAACATGCCGGCTGTCATTTTCCCGAATTTCGGATGTATATAAGCGCTCTCCCAGTTTGGATCGGAAAGACTTTGAAGCCACTCAACAGATCGCTCTCTTTCTGTGAGGAAATCGTTCAGCCTGTCATTATAATTTTGCTGCATATAGTTTCTCGCTTCTACCCAGCCCGGCGGATCAATCGGTGGCAGGGGTGCTGCCGGCGTTTCAAGCACATGCTTTGTCCGCACCCTGAAATCTTCCCGCTCTATATCGTATAAATGACAAACGATCTCGAGCAGGCACCATTTTCCGGGATTGGGCTTCCTTAAGTACATCTCTGCCGTAAGACCAGATAACAACTCCTTAAAAACATTCCTGTTTTTGGAAAGTTCATTTATAATGATCGTATCATTCATTTTGGATTTAAAGATATTCCATTGCAATTTATAAAAACTAATTTCCGGAAGACCGGCAAATTGAAAAACAAAATGTAAAAGTGATCCGTCTGCCGCATCTGTGGCACGATTTCTTCATTCCCATCTGTCAACGATCAAATTCACTGCCATGCAAAAGATCATCCCGCATTTATGGTTCGATAAGGAAGCCAAAGAAGCCGCAACATTTTATACGTCGGTATTCCCGGAATCTAAAATTACGCATACCAGCCTCATACACAATACACCCTCGGGCGACTGTGATATCGTGAGCTTTGAGCTGTGGAACAAAGCATTCATGGCCATCAGTGCCGGGCCGATGTTCAAATTCAATCCGTCGGTATCGTTTATCGTTAATTTTGATCCCCTGCTGTTTAAAACATCAGCCGACAAAGAAAAAGCAGCGCTGGAAGCTTTGGATTCGGCCTGGAGCAAATTGTCGTGGGGTGGCAAAGTGCTCATGCCCATTGACTCCTACCCTTTCAGCAAACGTTACGGCTGGCTGCAGGATAAATACGGCGCATCCTGGCAACTCATGCTAACCGATCCTGCCGGCGAACCACGACCGGCGATCATCCCTTCGCTCCTGTTTACCGGCAGCAAATGCGGCAAGGCCGAAGAAGCGCTCCGGTTTTACGAGTCTGTTTTTAAAAATGCACAGCCGGGTAGTGTACATCATTATCCTGCAGGAATGGAGCCCGACAAAGAAGGCAGCCTGATGTTTGGTGATATGAAGCTGGAAGATACCTGGTTTGCCGCTATGGACAGTGCGCGTGAACATGGCTACGACTTTAATGAGGCGATCTCCTTTATGGTAACCTGTAAAGACCAGGCGGAAATAGACTATTACTGGGAAAAATTGTCTGCCGTGCCGGAGTCGGAACAATGCGGCTGGCTCAAAGACAGATACGGACTCTCCTGGCAGATCACTTCTGCCGAAATGGAAACCATGATGCAGCAGGGCAAGCAGGAGGAAATAGACCGCATCACGCAGGTCTTCATGCCTATGAAAAAAATTGATATAGCCAAAATAAAAGCTGCCGTTGGCAGGGGGTGAGAAATGGTATCTCCTCCGGCGGGAGACATTATTTTCTGCTAAGGAGTGCCTGCCGGTAAAATTGTTGCGGGTGCAACGGAAGATCCGCCGTGGCCGAACAAGCCGGGATGATAATCTTCCTTCACCCCAGCCTGGCACCAATACGATACTTTCCCAAAAAACAGCCTGTTTTTTATAAAAACACTCACGGAAATGTTGTATCTTTTTATCTCAATCATCGGTCATGAAACTCCTCTCCTTTTTAGTCCTGGCATTGCTGGCAGCAGCCGGCGCAGCGAGGCTGTCAACCGATTCCACAGTACAATACCCGGCATTGAATACCATCAACGCTTTAAAGCTTGCCAGCAGCATCAGCTGCAGTCCCGACCGGCAGGTAATGGAAAAATGGACGGAAGAGATCGATATTCCACCCATGCCGGGTGCCGGCATCTACCAGTGGAATATCAATACCCCGCACGACAGCGCCCGGCTCTATTTTAATCAGGGCATAAATACCTATTACGGCTTTCACATTATTGAGTCGCTGGCTTCCTTTAAAAAAGCAGCCGCATTCGACAGTTTGAACCCCATGATCTGGTGGGCGCAGGCGCTGGCCTATGGACCCAACATCAATGACGTGAGTTATTCGGTGCTGCCCCAGGCGCTGGAAGCAGTGGATAAAGCCAATGCATTGCTGGCAAAAGCCCCGCCCGTGGAACGGGGGCTGATCAAAGCCATTACCGCCCGGTATTCAAAAGATACCACGCAAACAAGAGAAAAGCTGAATGCAGATTATAAAAAAGCCATGAAGGCATTGTACGTTCAATATCCAGCCCATGCAGATGTTGCCGCTTTGTACGTGGATGCCATGATGATCGAACATCCCTGGGAGTTGTGGAACATCAACGGTACCCCCAAACCCTGGACACCCGCCATTCGTGCTGTGCTGGAAAAGACATTAATAAAAAGCCCCGAACACCCGGGGCTGAATCATTATTATATCCACGTAATGGAGCCCTCGCCCTATCCGGAAAAAGCCATGGCCAGTGCCGACAGGCTGGGCAGGCTAACTCCGGGGCTGGCACATATGGTGCATATGCCTTCGCATATTTACCTGCGTACCGGCCACTACGGTAAAGGCTACCGCGTGAACGAAGAAGCAGTGGCACAATTCAACGGTTATCTTCAGTTGTACCCTGCGGTTGCAGGCGGGGAGTTTTTATACCGGCTGCACAATGAGCACATGCTGATCAACTGCGCCATGCACGCCGGGCGCAAACAATATACGATTGATAAATCCCTTGCTTTTCAAAAATCGGTTGAACCCTTTTTATCGGAACCCGGCGCTGCAGGCAATTACCTTGCCTATATCTACATGGTGCCTACCCTCATGATGATCAGGTTCGAAGACTGGAACGGCTTGCTGCAGGCTCCGGCAGTTGACTCATCGAAGGTATATGCCGCGTTGTTGTTGCATTTCGGGAGGGGAATGGCTTTTGCAAATACGGGGAGGATCCATGAGGCGGAAGCGGAATCCGGCATGGTACAAAGGTTGGTGAAAGACACTGTGCTTTCCCTGCCCTTCACTCCCTTCTCCCCTGCTATTGACGGTGCGGTGATTGCCGGCAACATGCTGGCAGGAAGCATTGCCCTGGCAAAGAAAAATTACGCTGAAGCGATCTCCCGTTTCCAAACCGCTGTGGAAAGGGAAAACAAAATGGTGTACAATGAGCCGCGGGACTGGTTGCTGAATCCGAAGTATTACCTGGCCGATGCGTATTTCCGGGCGGGGAAATGGAAAGAAGCTGAAGCCGTGTTCAATAATGATTTGAAGGATAACAATGAAAATATCTGGTCGTTGAACGGACTGCACAAAACTTTACAACAGCAGGGCAAAAACGAGGCGGCTGCAAAAGTTGCAGCAAGAATGGAACTGGCTGCAAGAGACAGCGATGTGTTTTAATCAGCATTTCACGGTAGCGAGAGGTGTTTCGAGGGAGACGTTCGGGAGCTACCGCGGCTCATGCCCGGCTGAAGGTGCGGGTATTGATTATCGTTTTATTTCCATTTGCTCCTTTTTGTTGAGATAAACGGATTAAAAATGTAGGAAAATGGATACCATTGACGCGGGACCCGACCTCCGCCGGAGAGGGGATAATAACCACTCCCAATTCCCGGCGGGGAAATCTTACCAATTACGTATGTTTATGTCGTGAGCAACCAATATGAAAATCACTATTACAACAAGCGTTTGCAGCCTTACGCCAGTAAGCTCCGTAAAAGAATGACCAGAGCTGAAGTCTGTTTGTGGAAATATGTATTACGCGCCAGCCGGTTGAATGGTTATGCCTTCCACAGGCAACGTCCGGTACTCCGTTACATTGCTGATTTCATGTGTAAAGAGCTGATGCTTGTCATCGAAGCTGACGGACTTTCCCACCAATGGGAAGGTGCTGTGGAAAGAGATGCTGTTCGTCAAAAGCATTCGGAGGAAGCCGGGTTTACGGTGCTGCGCTTTGATGACAGCTAGATACTGAACAACATCGGCGGTGTGCGGGATTTCCTTATAAACTGGATTGAAAAGAATAAGCAGCCCTCTCCGGAGAAGTGAACTCCACCCCTGTTTATACCTTATTGATTACGCGAGACCCGCCCCCCAGCGGGGGATAATGCCGGTTGAAATACATGGAGGGAATACTCTTAATAATCCAATCATTTTCCACCAGCCCTGGTTAAAAAGTAAGTGGTCACTGTTCCCCACACGGAGGAATAACGCTCAGGTTAAGCCACTCTTGAGAAGGACGAGAGAATAATCCCACATTATAAAAATAAATTTGTGCAGTTAAATGACTGCATATATATTTGCAGTCATTTAGCTGCACAATGGATTTACGAAGAGATGTTTTCCAGGCTATAGCCGATCCCACCCGCAGGGCCATCATTACCCTGCTGGCGGCGCATGCCATGACACCCGGCGCTATCGCGGAACATTTTGATTCGTCGCGCCAGACCATTTCCAGACACATACAGATACTCACCGAGTGTGAATTGCTGAAACAGGAACAAAACGGCAGGGAAATTTATTATCATTTAAATCCCCAAAAGATGAAAACAATAGCCGACTTCATTGAACCTTTCCGCAATATGTGGGATGACCGCTTCAATAAGCTTGAATCAATTATGCAGAAGTACAAAACAAAAAAATAGCAGCATATGGAACGTAAAACAAAGGTCCATGCCGAAGAAGGCAGGCAGGATTTAATTATTACCAGGGAATTTGATCTGTCCGTGGCATTATTGTTCAGGGCTTACACAGAAGCCGGCATCGTGGAACAATGGATGGGCACCAAAGTACTGAAGCTCGAAAACAGCCAACATGGCGGTTATGCTTTTGAAACCCGCGATCCGCAGGGGAACATATTGTTCAAGGCGCATGGCACCATACATGATGTTGTTCGGGATCAAAAGATCGTGCGCACATTTGAAATGGACAATGCCGGCTTTGATGCACAACTTGAATTCCTGGAGTTTGAGCCGCTTACCGCCGGTACCAGCAGGCTCACTATGCAGATCATTTACCGTTCCACGGCACACAGGGAGCAGCAGCTTAAACTGCCCTTTGCCTATGGCATCAATATGGCACACGACCGGTTACAGGAAGTTGTAACTGCATTAAAATAACAATTGGGATGTTCTGGTAAAATGTCCAACAATCAAAATCGCAATCAATGTCAAAACAAATTACAGCTCCAAACAAAACCCGTAAAATTATCTATTGGGTAGCTACCATATGGCTTTCATTGGGAATGGTGTCTACCGCCATAGTGCAGCTCGTTCAGATGAAGGAAGAAACAGACATGATGGCCCGGCTGGGTTACCCGCTGTACCTGCTGACCATGCTGGGCGTTTGGAAAATATTGGGGGTGATAGCCGTACTGCTGCCCCGCTTTCCTTTGGTGAAAGAATGGGCCTACGCCGGCTTTTTCTTTGCCATGTCGGGAGCGGTTGTTTCGCATATAGCCGTGGGCGACAACGCCAGGGAATTGTTCGGCCCCGCATTATTGATCGCCCTTACGGTGGTATCATGGTATTTCAGACCGGCAGGCAGGAAGCTATCTGCGCTCAGCCGTTAGCTTTATTTGTCTTGATTAAAACTTTTGAGATAAACCGGCTAAATCATTTCAGACCGCAGACAGAAAATCATTTCCGTTAATTTTATGAATGAATAAAATGAGCGCTAAAGCGGAACAAAATCAAAAACCGGCCGAACCGGATAATACGGCAGTAAGAACAGCGCTATGGAGAGCTTTACATCTACTGGCGGATGCAAAGCCGCATATACTTGAAGATGATATCGGGTTAAAGCTGGTAGCACCACCCGCTGACTGGCTGCAACGGCCGGACATGAAATTTACCAAACGCCTCCGGGCTTCCATTGTAGCCCGCAGCCGCTTTATTGAGGACTTGATTATCGAACAAAGCCAACAGGGTGTTCAACAGTATGTTATTTTGGGTGCAGGTCTGGATACATTTGCACAACGCAGGCCGGATATCGCTTCCCAACTCCAGATATACGAAATTGACCGGCCCGCTACATTGACCTGGAAGCAACAACGGTTAACCGAACTGGGTTTGGGTGTTCCGGGGCACCTGCCCGCCGGCAAGACAGGCGTTCATTTTGTACCGATGGATTTGCTGGATGAAGAAGACAAACCTATGCAGGAGATCGCAGATAAAGGCGCACGGGAAGCAGGCACGCCGTTTGTGAGTTTTTTTACGCCGGATGAGATCCGGGACCTGGCACAGGAAGCAGGGTTTAAAAAAATACAGACCGTGTCAACAAAAGATATGGAACAGCGGTATTTTGCCGGCAGATCCGACGATCTTTTGCCTGCAAGCGGGGAAATATTCTTATTGGCAACGACGCAAACAATCTCACCAACATATACATATAAACGAACATGATGAATCCTGAAGTGGACTGGTATTTCGACAAACACGAACAATGGCAGAAGGAGATCAGGCAGATGAGAGCCATTGCGCTGGATTGCGG
>NZ_DAOMOZ010000229.1:0-7201 GCF_035444585.1 Agriterribacter sp. | reverse complement strand
ATATGCCCACGCCGTGATCAATATGCGTAACATAATCTCCCGGCTGCAATTCGCGGAGAGCGCGAAGCGTAAGCGCCTTATTTTTATTATAGGCCTGCTTTACCCTGTATTTGTGGTAGCGTTGAAATATCTGGTGATCTGTATAGCAAACCACCTTAAGATCATGCGCAATAAATCCTCCATGAATGGAAATGGGTATAGGGGTGAACTGTATTTCTGCTTTCAGGTCTGCAAAAATGCTGTGCACTCTCTCAAGTTGCCGTGGATTTTCGGCAAAGAGATATATATGGTATTGTTTTGCCTCCCAGCTTTTAAGGTCCCTGATCAAAAAATCAAACTGCCGGTTAAAAGAAGGCTGTTCCCTGGTATCGAACGTTATTTCTATACCGCCGAAATGCGGTGTATGGCCAAACTCAACCATATGCCGCAATTGCAGTTGTTCTTCGATTGCAGCCACGGGTACAAAATCATCGCCGGTCACGTCTTTCTTCTCTAAATTGTCATCATCGTTCACTGGCTTTTTGGCCGTTTCCTGTACCCTGAAAAATATCTCAAGATCCTCTTCCTGGACATTCAGCTTTTCCTTTACCACATCCCAGTCCTGCACCCATATTGCGGTATTGTCCGGTAAAAATTCCAGCAAAGAAACTTTTTCTCCCGTATCAAACTGTGTTTCCACATTGGGAATGATCGTTACCTGCAACAGCTTTCTTTCGCTTAGCTGGGTTTCGGGATCAAATATCCGTATAGAATCCACGTCATTGCCAAACAATTCAATGCGGTAGGGCTTTTCATTGCCAAAAGAATAAATATCCAGTATACCTCCCCGCAGGGCAAACTGGCCGGGCTCATATACAAAGTCGGTTCTTTCAAAACCGTAATCCACAAACTGCGATAGCAGCTCACTTACATTGATGCTGTCGCCGGCTTTGATACGGATGATATTTCCCGACAGGGTTTTTGGCAGCACTACTTTTTCGAACAATGCTTCCGGGTAGGTAACAACAGCACCCACCCTGTTGCCTGTTGCAGTAGAAAAGCGGGTAAGCATCTCCGTACGTAACATTACGTGCGAAGCATTGAGCTGCCTGTAATTTTTCCTGTTCTTGAAAGAAGACGGAAAATAAAATGCGTTGAGCGCCGAAGTAAGGTTTTCTAATGTGTTGTGAAAATAAGCGGCTTCCTCCGCGTCATTCAATATCACCAGGTGGTTCAATTGCGAAGCCAGGTCATGGCGGAAAACAGATCCGAAAACAAACTGTGAGGCGCTGCCATTCAGGTTCTTTAGAAAAATACGCTGGGGTTTTGACAATACGAGCCTGTCCGCAATCTGAAAAATGCGGTTATCTTTCAAATACTCTTCGAGCAACACATTCAAATTCATCTTATATCAAATCCGCCCACACGCTATACTATTGCACGGGCATTGGTAAAGAGCTGCAAAGATAAGCGCTAAATTTAAGTTGTTCGCTTGTTCATTTTCTTCCGGGTGTTAAAGATGGTGAATATCTGTTGAGATAAGTAGTACTTCGGATTTTGCATGTCATGGTTGGAACGAACCAGCTGTATCCGCCATGTAAACTGGTTTTATTTGCCTTTTATTTCTTGTCACTTTTTTTGCGGAAAAAAGTAACCAAAAAAGCCCCGCCTGAAATGTCATTTTTAAGTTTCTGGGAAAAAACAATATTTAGTTAAAAGGTTTTCCTAAAACCATTTTGGCAAAATAATCGTCATCGCTATCCGTTACAACCAAAATTCCGACTTTGAAACAGCGTGCACTGAATAACACTATTCTTATTGTCATTATTTTCCTGTTTGGGCAGCAGGCTGCTGCCCAAATGATCACAGGCGTATGGCGCGGAAAGATCAACCGGCAAAAAGTTGAATTGAAGATCATACAAAAGGGAGACAGCCTCAGGGGCACGTCCTATTATTATCAGTCACCCAACCATTACCGGCGTTACAGTATTAAAGGTTTTTTTGATGAGCCCAATAATCTTGCTGTATGGTGGGATGATGAACTATTAGAAGAAAAAAGCGGAAGAGCAGGTATTGGTTCACCGGGTAAAGCAGCTTTGCATTCACAGGCCGATTTCAACTGTCCGGGTGAAGGCATTATGAAATTAGAAGGCGAAGCCGGTCCGAAAGAAGATGAAAGCAGGCCAAAAGGCGAAGTGCATTTAGATAAAACCAATAAGCCTTCTTTTTATGATGAATGGGATTTTGTGATCGAGAATTTTACCGCCGGCGCTAATGATCCGTATATCATTGACAGTGTTGGACTGATCGCAAGACAGCCGGTTCCGGTAATAGCAGAAGAACCCATGGCAATTACACCGCCTGTTATAAAAGAAAAGAGAAATCCCCCAGTAGTTGCAGTGCAGCCTAAGGCCCCACCGGTAAGCATAGCGGCACCGCTTACCATTGAACAGAAGTTTGCGCAACGCCAGAAAATACCTGTGTTGGAAATACCCGTAGCCGGCGATTCCATTGAACTGAATTTTTATGATAATGCCGAAATAGACGGCGATTCGATCACGCTCTTTTTAAATGACAGGCTTATTTTTCAACACATTTATCTTACCGATAAACCATTTACCGTAAAACTGCCGGCAAGCGAATTGCAACAAAGCAATGAACTGGTAATGGTGGCCGAAAACCTCGGCTCCATCCCGCCCAATACTTCTTTTATGGTTGCCTATATAGGTGAGAAGCGCTATGAGGCCCGGCTCGAAAGCAACGAAGGCAGCAGCGCGATGATACGGTTTGTGAAGGAGAGTGAGTAGTCAGTTGTGAATAGTGAGGGGTGAGTTGCAGGTTACAAGGTGCAGGGAAATTGTAACCTGAAACATGTAACCCGCTCACACCACCACATTGATCATCCTGTTCTTCACGTAAATGATCTTTTTAGGCGATTTGCCTTCCAGCCATTTCTGCACCACAGCATTGGCAAGCACCAGTGCTTCTACCTGCTGCCGGGTGGCCTCCAGCGCTATATTTATTTCCGTACGGGTTTTACCATTAATGGCAACCGGGTACGATTTGGAAGACTCTATTGTATATTTTTCTTCAAACACCGGGTAGGGAGCATCCAGCACGCTGCCGCTGTTGCCCAACTGCTGCCACAGCTCTTCCGCGATATGCGGTGCATAAGGCGTTAACAGCACCAGTATATTTTCAAGGATCGCTTTTTTATGACACTGCAAATCAGACAGCTCATTTACCGCGATCATAAAAGCGCTCACTGCCGTATTGAAAGAAAACCGTTCGGTATCTTCTTCCACTTTTTTAATGGTGCGATGCAATACTTTCAATTCTTCGGCAGTAGGTTGTTCATCTATCCACAATTTCCCTTTCTGCTCATCGTAAAACAGGCGCCATAGTTTTTTGAGGAAACGGTGTACGCCTTCAATGCCCTTGGTATCCCAGGGTTTGCTTTGCTCTACCGGGCCAAGGAACATTTCATACATGCGGAAGGTATCGGCGCCGTATTTAAAAACCAGTTCATCGGGATTCACCGTATTGAACTTTGATTTGGACATTTTTTCTACCTCCACGCCGCAGATGTACCTCCCATCTTCCAAAATGAATTCAGCGCTGGCATATTCCCCGTTGCGCCATCTTTTAAAAGCTTCAATATCCAATTCAACGCCATCTACAATGTTTACATCTACATGAATCGGAGAAAAATAGTCTTCCTTAAATCCATAAGAAGCGCGGTCGTTTATTGGTATATTCAAAATTTCCAAAATTTTTTCTGCAAACTTTGTATTGTCTATTACACCATCTATTCCTATGGATCTGCCCATTTTATTCTTTGAAACAAAAATCATTTTGTCTTTTACCTTAACTTCTTCTATACCTCCTTCGTCATCGAAATCACCCCGTCTAGTAAACTTTTCAATCCTGTATACAAACCGGCTGCTCCCCTGTATCATTCCCTGGTTCAACAATTTTTTAAACGGCTCATTAAAACCGATATAGCCGAGATCATACAATACTTTCGTCCACATGCGGCTGTACAGCAGGTGCCCGACGGCATGTTCGGTGCCACCGATATACAGGTCCACCTGGTTCCAGTAGTCGGAGGCTTTCCTGTCGCAGAAAGTCTTGTCGTTATGCGGATCCATATACCGCAAAAAATACCAGCTGCTGCCGGCATAACCGGGCATGGTATTGGTTTCCCTCACCCCCTCAGGCACGAGCGTCCATTCAGGAATATTCGCCAGCGGACCTTCACCTTCCGGCCCGGGCTTATACGATTCCACATGAGGCAGCTCCAACGGCAGCTCAGTTTCATCCAAAGGATAAGCAATGTTGTTTTTCCATACTATAGGGAAAGGCTCACCCCAGTACCGCTGGCGGCTGAACGCCGCATCCCTCATTTTGTAATTCACCTTTCGCACGCCTTCTTCATTGTCTTCCAGCCATTGTATCACTATTTCAGCGGCATCCTTCATGACCATACCATCCAAAAAGCCGCTGTTCTGCAATACCGCTTCTTTGGTAGGGTTGGCTTCTTCTCCGTTATAATAATCACCTATGATATTGGTAACGGGTATATTAAAATGCTTTGCAAATTTATGATCGCGTTCATCGCCGCAGGGCACGGCCATGATAGCGCCGGTACCATAGCCCGCCAATACATATTCACTGATCCAAACCGGGACCTGTTTCCCGCTTACGGGGTTAACAGCATAAGCGCCGGTAAAGCAGCCGGTGATCTTTTTTTCGGCCATGCGTTCCCGTTCGCTGCGGCTTTTTACATAAGCCACATATTCCTCCACCGCCGCTTTCTGCTCAGCCGTGGTTACCCGCTCCACCAATTCATGCTCCGGCGCCAGCACCATAAAATCCACCCAAAGATGGTGTCGGGCCTTGTTGTATAAACCCTCCCCCCCGCCTCTCCCTGCAAGGGAGAGGAGCCCCCGGCTGCAGCTATTTTTTGGGCATTTGTAGTTTTAATATGATCACAAGTATTTCTGATCATCTCAACCACATTCTCCACGCCAGTAATCACTTCCTCATTGCTGAACCTGAGGGTTGTAAAGCCAATCTTTTTTAATATTGCTTCCCGTTCTTTATCAAGCTGTATCTGTTCAGGTTTTTCATGATACCCACCATCTATTTCAACAACCAGCCAAACATCAAGGCATATAAAATCAACAATATAATTTTCAACCGGGTGCTGCCTTCTGAATTTATAACCAGTCGCTTTATTTTTCAAGGCTTTCCATAAGATACCTTCAGCTTCTGTAGGCGCTTTTCGCATCCGTTTTGCATTCTCAAAACCCAATACACTATCAACTTTATACTTCGCATATCCAAACCCAGGAACACTTTCTTTACCCTGCGCTTGGTTCTCCGCTCCAATCTCCTCCTTTTCCTCTCCCCTGCGGGGAGAGATAGAGAGGGGAAATTTGATCTCCGCCCCGCTGCTTTTGCCGATCCAGTTGGTCTGCATTTCTTTCATGGCATCGCTCCACTCCAGGGTATCAAGATCGCCCTGCAGGCGGTCGGCATATTCCGTTATCCGCAAATACCACTGCCGTAATTTTTTCTTTACCACCGGGTAACCCCCGCGTTCACTTACCCCGTTTATAACTTCATCATTGGCCAGTACCGTTCCCAGGGCCTCGCACCAGTTCACCTCACCATAGCCGCAATACGCCAATCGGTATTCCATCAGGATGGACTGCCGGGTAGCTTCAACAAATGCCTTCCAGTCGGAAGATGAAAAGATTTGAAATTTCAAATTTGAAATTTCAAATTTCTGGTCAGGCAGGGGATGATTAACATTTCCTTCCGTTTCAAAAATTTTAACCAGCTCATCTATGCTTTCTGCTTTTTGGGTGCTCCTGTTGTACCAGCTTTTAAACAATTGCAAAAAGATCCATTGTGTCCACCTGTAATATGAGGGATCGCTGGTACGGATCTCCCGGCTCCAGTCGTAACAAAACCCGATATTGTCTAACTGCTTCCTGAACGTATTGATATTATTTTCGGTTGATACCGCCGGGTGGATGCCATGCTCAATAGCATATTGTTCGGCAGGCAGCCCGAATGCATCATAACCCATAGGATGCAATACATTAAAGCCTTTCAGTCGTTTGTAGCGCGCATAAATATCACTGGCAATATACCCCAGGGGATGGCCCACATGCAAGCCCGCACCACTCGGATAGGGAAACATGTCTAATACATAATACCTGGGCCGGAAAGCATCGTTGCTTACTTTATATATCCCTTCCGCCTTCCATTGCTGCTGCCAGTGTTGCTCTATTGACCTGAAATTGTATTCCATAATGTTAAAAATCCCTTATCGCGCAAAGTAAATGGCTGCCGTAAAAAATATTCAATTCGGCCAGCCGTTAAGTGGGGGGCAAATTTACGGAATGCAGCTATAAAACCGTTATTTTTGCCGGACCCAGACCATCGCTACTTTTGTAGTAATAAAACAGAAAGTTGCATTATGTTTGAAAGATGAAGGCGAAGACTGCTTTTCTCGTCATACAAAATGCCCCAGTTTACAGAACTTAATTAATCCTGTTTCAATGATTGAAATCAGCAAAACTTCCATGAGAAGGAGCAAACCTTCTTATTTCTTTAGTATCCTTGGTGTGGCTTCACTGCTCATTCTGGTAGGTATCCTGGGCTGGTTTGTAATTAACGGGAGCAAGCTCGAGCGCTATTTTCGCGGAAGCGTGCAGGTGCAGGTATACCTGCGTGAAAATGCCCCCCAGGAAGATATTGACAGCTTGATATCCTATATCAGGGCAAAACCTTATGCCTCAGCGGCAGAGCATGTTACCAAAGAAATGGCCAGGGATAAATTTATTAAAGAAGGCAATGAAGACTGGAATAAAGTACTGGACTACAATCCCCTGCCGGCGAGCATCGACTTTAACCTTAAGTCGGAATACGTAAACAAAGATACCCTTACCAATATAACGGCAGATCTTTCACAAAACATCATTGTGAGCGATATCAGGTACCCCGATGAAGTAGTGAGCAACCTCAATAATGTAGTGCGCAAAGTGGGCTGGGTTTTGCTGGGTGCTGTAACCTTATTGGGCATACTGGTCATCATCCTCATTGATAATACCATTAAGCTGGCAATGTTCAGCAACCGGTTCCTGATCAAAACCATGCAAATGGTAGGCGCTACCCGCTGGTTCATTTCCAAGCCTTTTGATCTGAA
>NZ_DAOMOZ010000228.1:0-7257 GCF_035444585.1 Agriterribacter sp. | reverse complement strand
CGGTCACCCGCTTTGAGCCGGCTAAAGGCGGCGCCACCATTCCCGAACCGCCAAACTGCAGTCCTTTGCCATCGGTACCATGACAGGAAGCACAAAGCGATTTGAAATTTTCCGCGCCCTTCAGCACCAGCGCCCTGTCTGTTTCCTTAAGATGTGCGGTTTGTACCTCAACAGGAAGGGTTGTAGTAAGATGCCCTATGGTCATTTGTGCAGCCTGGTATACCATACCTTTGCGGTTACTGTCTGCCTTGACCATTACCTCAAGCATTGGTTTGGCTTTTTCGGGTGTGCTGTAACGTAATGATTGTGCCAGTTGCGTGCGCACGTCTGTGTCGGGGTCGTTGATCAGTTTGGTCAGGTGCAAAAAAACTTCCTGTCCTTTTGCTTTAATATACGCTTCGCTGATCCATACGGCCATGCGCCTCAGTTCCGGCGATCTATCCTTCATTATCTCCCATAAAAGAGGCGGGTCTACCGCCTGCAGTCCTTCCAGCGTCCATAAAGCGTGTATGCGCCCGAGCAGTGACGGCTTATCCTTCCAGAACATCAGATCATCCCAAAAAGAAGGCTCATCCAGTACTATCTGCTTTAATGCCGGAACAACAGATTGTTCATTGCGAACGATCAGTAATTTCTGTGCATTATCGCGCCACCAGCCATTGGGATGTGAAAGATATTTTACCAGTTGCATTGCCGGTGCTTTCAGCATGTTCGGTTTTCGCCTGTCGGGCGGAATGGCTTCATGCACAACCCGGTATATCCGTCCCCTGCCAATATTCTTATCCAGTCCCAAACGTTGTATCTGCGGACGAAGATAGGATTTGGGGCCTGTCCAGTTCCCTTCCTGTATAATGCCCCTGTACATGTCTACGATATACAGGCAGCCATCGGGGCCGGTTGTGGTGTTTACCGGCCTGAAATTCATGTCGGTGGAGGCAATAAATTCGGCTTTATCATATGCGTTTTTCACCACCCGCATTCCATTTTTGTTCAGCACTTTTGCACGGCGTATCAGTCTGCCTACAGGTTCACAAATGAAGAGGTCGCCTTTCATGCTTTCCGGGAGCCTGTCGCCCCTGAAAATGGTTTGTCCGCATGCAGCCGTAAAATGATTTAGTGTACTGTCGGCACGCAAACGTTTTGTACCGCCTTCCACATCGGGAGTGGCTATAATGGGCCAGGGCGAATGAAAATCGCCTTCGTACTGATCGTTCTCAAAATCAAGCTCGCCATAAGCCGGCATTTGCTGAAAGCCCAGCGCAGCCACTTCACCGCCGACAGAAGAAAGGAATAATCTTCCATAATCATCGTTACCCAGCCCCCATTGTCCGCCGGGCACGTCGCCAAGACTGTCAATTTTTAACCGGTCGCCGGTCCATTTGTACCTTACCTGCCGGCTGGTATAGATCCAGTTGTCGAGGTTCCATACCAACCCGCTTTTCTGGTGCTCAAGGTTACGGGTATCGGGGATATCGTTGTGGTATACCCGCACTTTTTCATCGGCTATGCCGTCATTCGTTGTATCCCTGTAAGTATGTAAATTGTTTGAATAGGTTTCCTGTACAACCAGCCGGTCATCCAGTGGAAGCATCATGCGGGGCAATACCAGGCTGTCGATGAATACTGTTCTTTTATCCATTTTGCCATCGCCGTTCGTATCCTCCAGCCTGACGATCCGGCTAATGGGCGCATTTTCATTGGTAGCTTCAATATCCTGCATGTAAGTAAGCATTTCGGCCACATACATCCGCCCGTTGGCATCCCAAACAATAGCCACAGGTTCTTCAACCATGGGTTCGCAGGCTACCAGCTCAATGCGGTAGCCCTCCGGAAGATGCATGGCTTTCATGCTCTCTTCCGGAGAAAGTGCTACCGGCGAAGGATTTTGGATAACGGGCGGTTGTAGTACAGGTTTTTCAGGAATGTTGTTGTCTGTATTTTTACAATTGAAAGCCGTGGCAATCAATAAAAAAATAAAAACAAAATTTGCTTTATTCATTCGGGAAGGGGTGAAGTTTATATAAACCGGGGCACAGAACAAGTATATCCCTACAAAATACATAAAAACTGATTAACCTGCATCCTGTACCTCCATGTAAATTTTTATACTGTTATTTTTTTTCATTGCGCCGGTACACCATCTTTCCTTTTATAATCGTCATTTCAATGCGGATATCTTTATCAAACAAAACAATATCGGCATCTTTACCTGCCTCCAGTGTACCTTTTTTATCGTGCAGTCCCATGATCCGCGCGGGAGTGGCTGTGATCATCTGTATGGCTTTTTCCAGGGGCAGTTCGGCCATATTTATCATGGTACGCACCAGCCGGTCGGCTGTTGCCACACTGCCTGCAAATGAAGTACGGTCGGGCAGCTTTGCCACCCCGTCTTCCACAATCACTTTCATGCCATCGTTAATGTTGCCCAGCACGCTCTCACCCTCAGGCATACCCGCTGCACGCATGGCATCTGTGATCAAAGCGGTTCGGCCGGCACCTTTAATTTTGTATACCAGCTTCAGCAAAGGCGCAGGCAGGTGAGCGCCATCGGCAATGATCTCCACATCCATATCATCGGTAAGAAAAGCCGCTTCAATTACGCCGGCATAACGATAAGCATTGCGGCGGGTAACGCCCGACATGGCAGAGTACAAATGGGTTGCCAGCGAATAACCCGCTTTAAAGGCTTCGTATGCTTCTTCATATATGGCATCGGTATGTGCCATGGCAGGCAGTATGCCTTTGGTGCGGATATATTTTCCAAATTCAATGGCGCCTTTCAATTCCGGCGCTGCGCTCCACCGTTTAATGGAAGATGAATGAGCAAGGATATCTTTATATTCCTCCGGGTCGGGATTGCGTATATATCTCGGGTCCTGCGCTCCCCGCTGGTTCATGGCAAAATAAGGACCTTCAAGGTGCATTCCCATGAACTGGGCGCCATTGGTATTTTTATCTTTTGCAGCTTCGTAAGTTTCGAGTGTTTGAAGAATACCTTCCTTATTGCTGGTAAGACTGGTAGGCCACATGGCGGTAGTTCCATAGCGGGCATGTGTTTCTGCAATGGTTAAAAAAGCTTCTACACTGTTGTCCATAAAATCGTGACCGCCACCGCCATGTACATGTATATCAATAAACCCGGGTGAAACATACAATTCTTTCGCATCTATGGCAACCACATTTCCTGCTTCTATATTATTTTCACCAACAGCAGCGATCGTATCTCCTGTAATCAGCACCGAACCATTATTAATTATACCCGCCGGGGTTATTATTTTACCGTTGTATATCTTTAACCCTTGCATGACCCGGTTTTTGAAATTTAAAAAATAACAGATCCTTTATAAAGACCATTTTTTTATACGATACCCGTAGAAAGCATAAAACACAAGGTACAAATAGCAGGGGAACAATACCCAGTAGGCCGTGCGCACATCATAAACGTCGGCCATCCACCCGTAAAAAAGCGGCAGGATAGCATTCCCGCACAAGCCCATGATGAGTACCGAGGCGCCCAGCTTTGTAAACCGCCCCAAGCCATCCAATGCCAGCGGCCATATACCCGCCCATACCAGTGAATTGGCCAGGCCAAGCAGCACCACAAACCATATAGAAACATCGGCCGTATGCCCCAACATGGTGATTTGTCCGTTTACAAAAACAATAAGCAATGTTAAGGTCAGTCCCAGGAGGGTGCACAATCTCAGTACAGTTACCTGGCTGATGTATTTGGGAATGCAAATGATGCCCAGTATATAGCCGCAAATGGTAGCAAATAAAGTATAGGAAGGAAAAACTTTGGCTTCCAGCAAATCAATCTTCATGGAATTGGCATAGCCGATGATGGTATCGATGGCAATGACCTGTGTGCCCACGTGCAAAAAAATGGCCATTGCGCCGAGTATGAGGTATGGAAACTGAAATATGCTTTTTTTACCGGCATTGGCCGCAGCCACTGCCGTACTTTCCTGCTCTGTATTGATCTCCGGCAATGGCGAATAGCGCACCATCAGTCCCAGCGCCAGTAATACCGTGCCCACACAGGCATAAGGAACCACCACCCGCCTGATCAGCTCATCCAAAGCGGCATTCTTTTCCGCTTCGCTCATCGTGGCTATGGCATTGAACAACTCCGTATCCGTTGCTTTCAATACTACTGCCGCAAACAGTAACGGCGCCAGGATGCCGGCGCCCTTGTTGCAAATGCCCATGATGCTGATGCGCTGCGCCGCACTTTCTTTGGGACCTAAAACGGTAATATAAGGATTGGCCGCCGTTTGAAGAATGGAAAGCCCTGTACCTATGGTGAACAACCCTATAAGAAATATTTCATAGGTACGGCTAAAGGCCGCCGGTAAAAAAATAAACGCTCCCGCAGCCATTACCCAAAACCCTGCCATGATGCCCTTTTTAAATCCTATTCTTTTTAGCAGGAAGGATGAAGGGACCGACATAACCAGGTAAGAAATATAAAACGCAAACGCAACCAGGTAAGACTCAAAGTTTGTGAGTTCACAGGCTATTTTAAAATAAGGAATAAGGATAGCGTTGATCCACGAAACAAATCCGAAAATAAAGAACAGCAGCCCGATGATAAGTATGGAAATAACAGTATCGCGTTTGGTTAAATGGCCAACATCTATGGTTTTGGTTATGGCAGTGCTCATAATATAAATGGTAACGATTCTAAGGGTTAATTGCTGTTGGAAAGAAAAGCTGCCGACATCCTGTCTAAATATAAGGTACAGGCAGCATGCGTTTGCAATATGCTTGCGGGGTGTATATTGCTTACCTTTTGTTCCAGGGTATTTTTTACCGCAGTGGCTTTACGGCCATCGGGCACCGAACAAATAATATGCTTTGATTTCAGTATCTGCTTTACCGACATGCTGATGGCTTTGCGGGGTACATCTTCAACAGACGGGAACCAACCCTCTCCCATTTGCTGCCTGCGGCATTGCTCATCCAGCTCAACAATTATATAGGGTTCTTCTGTTTCAAAATCAGCCGGTGGATCATTGAACGCAAGATGCCCGTTCTCCCCGATCCCCACAAGGGCCACATCAACAGGGTTCTTTTTGATCAGTTGGCCAAGACGTGCGCATTCAGCAACCGGGTCTGTTTCACCATTCACGAGATACACGGCTTTAAGCGGCGGTACCCTGGCCAGGAATCTTTCCTGCAAATATTTCCTGAAACTGGCATTATGCGTTACTGGTAGCCCGATATATTCGTCGAGATGGAACATAACTACCCTGCTCCATTCAATGCCCTGCTCCGCTATCAATTGGTTAAGGGTTTCAAACTGGCTGGCGCCTGTGGCCAGAATGATATTGGCGTTGCCTTTTTTTTCAATCGCATCTTTAATAAGGGCCGCAGCATCTTTACCGGCGGCTTCACCCAATTGCCGGGGAGAATTAAACGTTTTTATTTTCATTTAAACAGTAATTTATTGAATGCAACCCGCTAAATATAAATGAAAACCCGGCATTAAACAAAACGGGGAAAGGCTTTTTAGAAAGACACCGGAAAATTGTAGATTTGTTTAAGCACCCCCATAAAATAAAGGGATTGCTTCCGATAAAAAGTATTTGACTAAAAACTATTTCCTATGTCTGAAGTATTGCATGTAATTATAAAAAAAGCATATGCAGCTTCTTTGATTGAACATTTACGGAAAGAAGAAGCTGTTGAGATCGTTGAAGAATCCGTAACCGAAATTCCCGAATGGCAAAAGAACGCAGTTCGCAAAACGTTGCTGCAGGTCCAACAGAACCCCGGCTCATTGCAGGCCTGGGATATTGTGAGGCAAAAATATAAAACCGCCTGATGGTTCTTTTACAAGAAAAAGCCGCCTCAGCGCAGCCAATTTACTATTTCAAGTCCTTTTACCCTTTTGAAATGATCGGTGTTATTTGTCACTAATTGTACGTCATTGGTTAAAGCAACGCCGGCAATTAAGCAATCTGTGTGACCGATGGGTTGCCCCTTCCTTTTTAGGTCTGCATAAATTTCGGCAGCCCGCCGTGTCGCACTAATCGTTAGTAGCAGTATTTTACTCAGTTCTGCAAATTCCGTGAAGCGCTTCAATTGCCTCCTGGCATCTTTATATAACAGTCCATTCAGGATTTCGTAATAGCCAATGATACTGAAATTGATAGCATCGTACGATCGGAGATAAACCTCTACATTTTCTACAACTTTAGGAGTGCCCCGTAAAAATTCAGAAAGAATATCTGTGTCTAATAGTCCGGGCTTCATAGATTGGTCTCTCTATCGAAAAGGTTGTTTCTGGTCTGTTTGGTCTGCTTTTGAAAGTCTTTGTAATCCTTTTCAGACATGCCCTCGAAAGCGCCTGCAAATGAGAGAATTTTTTTTGCCGTGTTGTTTGATCTTTTGGTGTTTGCCCTTAAGGAATGGACAATAGAATACAAGTCCCCCAACCGGTCAACCGGTACATTTTTGATCTCTTTTAATATCGTATTAAGCGTTGGCATGTATTGGTCAAAGGTACAATTTTTTTCTGGCTAACCTTATAAGAAAATCGCCGCTCCGTTAGCATTACCTATAAAATACCGCTCACCCTTTCAGCCAGCGGTCGAACCAGTCAAAAGCATCTCCCTGCATCTGTTTGTCAAATTTGTGCGGGCCGGGATAGTAAGCACATTTATAACGCTCTTGCGCACCTGCTTTTTTATACACCTGTTGCAATATTTCATCCGCTCTTTTCATTTCAGGCAGGGTATACAGCTCATCTTCATTGTCGTTTAAAACCATGGTGGGAAGCGGCGCCCTCAACCCCAGTATTTCCGGGAAATCCAGCTCATTGGGCAGCAGGGGCACATAAGTCATCCAGGTATGGGTAAATGATTTATGCAGCAAAAAATCTTTCCAGGTAGTCATAAACCCCACACAAACCGCGCATTTGATCCTTTCATCCAGCCCCCCCATGAACACGGTACGCATACCGCCACCCGATAACCCGCCACAGCCGATGCGGCCGGCATCCACATCATTTCTTGCACACAATACATCCAATGCTTTTTGGTCTTCCGCAAAAAATACACCCGGCCAGGTAGTGCCGGCACTGAATAAGGATTTGGCCATGATATGCTCATGCTCTGCCGCCCATTTGTTATAGGCCTCTATGTTTCCTGGTTTTTCAGGATCCTCGTCATTTAAACCGTTGCGCAACCGTTCAGGCACATCCCGCAGCATTACCCTGCGGCTGGCAAAAGGAAAAGCATCCGGCACCAT
>NZ_DAOMOZ010000227.1:0-7266 GCF_035444585.1 Agriterribacter sp. | reverse complement strand
TAGCTTCTCCTATTGCAACACCTGCAGTTACTATATTTTTTTTGTGTGAATTATTTGTATCGTTCATCATTAAATTTTACGGGTTTCAGTTTTTTTTCCAGTTCCTCTCTGCGGGGTTCAAATTGCTCAGGCAGCTTTAACGCTTCCCCCAAATGATCTCCCGTTTCATCTATAGCAAAACCCGGGCCCGAGGTGGCCACTTCAAACAATACACCACCGGGTTCACGGAAATAAATGGAAGTAAAATAATTCCGGTCCAGTACCGGTGTAGGATTCAGCATCCGTTTTACGATCTTTAACCGCACAGCAAGCTGCGTTTCTTTATCGGGTGTGGCGAACGCCAGGTGATGCACGGTGCCGCTGCCTGACAGCCCTCTCATACTGTCGGGCGAACAAACCACATCAACATAATTGCCGGGACTATCGGTAGCGGCAAAACGAAACCTGTTTCCCTTTTCGGCAATAAGCACATGATCCAACTGTTCGGTAAGCAAACCTGCTGTTCGCTCATAGCCTTCTTCCCATATTTCAGCATTATAAAATCCTTTTACGGCATACTCTCCCGGAATATACCCGTTTGCATACCCCGGTCTTGAATCTTTATCATTAAAGATCATTTCCAGTCCCAGGCCATCCTCATCTTCAAAATAAACCACCACTTCCTGCTCAAACCTTTCGTACGGGGCTTTACAGGCTATGTTGTATCTTTTTAAGCGCTGCAGCCAGTAATCAAGCGCGTGCAGCGGAACCGAGAACGCGGTAGTATTCAGCATCCCTTTTCCATGCCTTCCCTTTATCAATCCTTCGTAGGGGAAGAAAGTAAGAATGCTGCCGGGATTACCGGTTTCATCGCCATAGTAAAAATGGTATACTTCCGGGGCGTCAAAATTCACCGTTTGCTTTACCAGCCGAAGTCCCAGGATACCGCAATAGAAATCAATGTTCTTCTGAGCGCCGGAGGCAATGGCTGTAATGTGATGTATGCCTGTGATCAGTTGAGCCATACAATAAAATAGTTTGCTGTAAAGCTACGACAGAATACTGCGCTGCGCGTTGAGCTGAATTAATAAATAGCACTGACTTCAATCAAGCATTATAAAATATACAGGCCTGCGCCGGGTTATAGGTGAATAGTAAATAGTGAATGGCGGTCCATTCACCATTGCGCATTGCCTGTTCATTCTTTTCTTTCACTTTTGTCTTCTCGCTTCTCACGAAAAAAACGGCGCATTTGGAAGAGGCACTTACTTTATTTGATCCTGTACCTGAATCCTGCATACATCAACCGCCCGCTAACGGGTCCCCAGATCATGGAAGCATCAAAATATTCACCGAACGGCTGCGCGGCTGCTATGATGATGTTCTTCTGAAAGTAATTGGTAAGATTCTCCCCGCCAATGTATAATTCCAGCGCCCTGGCTTTGCCCAGCGCTTTGCTCACCTGCGCATTCATGGTAATATAGCCGGGTGACTTTACACGCATTTGATAAGCAACAGGATTTGCGGCCGTGGAGGGGATGCGCTTCGTACCTACATAATTAACGGTATAATCAAACTTCCAGCCCTGCAAAGCATAGCCAAGGTTTGCAAATGCCCTGTGTCCGGCTGTAAACGGCTTTTGCAGGAGCTCATCTCCATAGGTCGTTTTTACATCAAACCAACGGTAGGCCAAACGAACATCCAACTTCTCCGCGGGCATTATGCTCAGTTCAGATTGAAAGCTATTGGAATAAGATTTTCCTGTTAAATTGTAAAACTTCAGTTGCCTCGGGCTTTCCATATCAGCTACTACCTGGTTGGTAAAATCATTCCTGAAAAAATCAATGCTCAGCATCGCTTCCCTCGTGAACAGCGTGAACTGCTGATCGATGCTGATGCCTTTGTTCCACGATACTTCAGGGTTTAAACCATAAGCTTTACCGTTTTCACTTGTGCTAATATTAACCATCCTTGCGCTTACCAGCGGCCCCATGTTCTCTGCAAAAATATTGGCGGTGCGTTGTCCCCGGCCCACGCTTGCCCTTAAGGTGGTGCCTGCCACAGGCTCGTACCTTACATTGAGCCGTGGCGTGGCAAACCATCCATACAGGTTATTATGATCTGCACGGATACCTGCCACCACATCGAACTTTTCATTCATCGTGTAGGTATATTCAAAAAAAGCACCGGGCACCATTTCGTTTCTCTTA
This sequence comes from Agriterribacter sp., assembly GCF_035444585.1. GTDB lineage: Bacteria > Bacteroidota > Bacteroidia > Chitinophagales > Chitinophagaceae > Agriterribacter. The sequence continues at coordinate 5,077 of NZ_DAOMOZ010000227.1, read as the reverse complement.
AATGCCTGTGTTTGATACAACTCATTGTAGCTATCGGCAGAGAAGCTCAGCCCTGTTCTGTATTTATGCGCTGTATTGCCAATAATGCTCTGGAAGATAAAGTTGGAGTAAAAGCTGCTTTGTTCCGCATCGTAAGGTGTTAAGCCAAAATAGGCGTTCTGCTTATGCCTGAAAGCAGACAACTGCAGCCCGATGCTCTTGTACTTTTTTTCGGGGAACATATACCCAACCTTGGCGAAACCTTCGTAGCGGTTTGTTTTGATGCCCATGCCGTAATGATCGGTTGAGAATTTATCTGTGCTCCTGTATGCTGTTTCACCGCCCGTTCTGTCATCTGCCAGTAGCTTTACGCCAAACTGAAACATCAACCCCTTGCTGTTGTCGTACTTCCAGCGATTGATGGCGCTGAACAAATTCCCTGTGGGCAGATCGCGGAAACCATCTTTATTGAAATCCGGCCTGCTGTATAAAAAATTATTATGCAGCATTAAGCCGGCCGACCATTTGCTTCCGATCTGCTGTGAAAGGCTAAGATTAAGATCTGAGCGTCCCATGCTGTTTATATACCCGTTGGCATACAGCCTGTCGGTATTTTCGGGCTTTTTTAATTCTACATTTATCTGCCCGGCAATGCTTTCAAAACCATTTACCACGGAGCCCGTTCCTTTGCTCAACTGGATGCTTTCTATCCACGGGCCGGCAATGCTGTTCAGTCCCAGCGGGGTGGCAATGCCGCGCGGACCTGGCAAGTTTTCCACTGTTAACTGGGTATAGTTGCCGGATAGGCCCAAAAGCTGTATCTGCCTTGATCCTGTTACGGCATCGCTGTACGATACGTCTACCGATGGATTGGTCTCAAAGCTTTCGCTGAGATTACAGCAGGCTGCCTTCATCAATTCTTTAGAAGTAATGGTAGTGGTACGAAAGGCGCTGTTTGTAGTAACAAACATGCTTTTTCGTCGTGCCGTTACCGTAATGGTACTCAGCTGCCGGTCGGATGCCATCACAACATGCAATGAGCTGTTATCCGTTGCCTGCACGGTATCGGGCCGGTAACCCGTATAGCTGATCACCAACAGCGAATCTTTTTCATTGATCGGCAAAGAAAATACACCATGCTTATCTGATGCCGTGCCTTTAGCCGTATTGAGCCAGGCAATGGTGGCCCCTTCAAGCGCAGTAAAATTGCCTTTGTTGTCTTCTGCCAGCACCACGCCGGTTACAGCAGGCTCACTGCCGGGAGACAATATGGGCGTATTATGGTTTTCTCCTTCATTATCCCTGTAAAGGCAACATTCCGGCAGCGCATTATAGATTTTATCCGCAGCTTTTTTCAATTCTGTATCATGCCCGGCTAACGCAACCCGTGCGTGTATATCTTCCAGGCTGATAACTGATGGTTCGTAAGTAAGCGAGAGCATCTGCGTATCAACATTCCATTTTGCTTTTTTTATGCCTTTAGCAGCAAGTGATTTTTCTATGCGATGCTGGCACATGCCGCAAACCCCCGACACTTTGAAAGATGTTGTTCCGGGAGTGTCATTATCCTGGGCGGCAGCAGTAAAAACAAAAAACAGGGAAAGCACAGCCGTAGCTGTATACTTAAAAATTTTTATCATAAATGTGTAACCTTTTGATTTTAAAAAATAGAATACGTTGAGTCTATTTCATAAATCAAATCCTGAATACACGATTGAGGAGGAATAAAGGTGGTTTGGACTGTAGCGTTTGCGCAGTAAGAATTATGGGAAGATACTGATAAGATACAGATCCTCCGGAGAAGGACACGAGCGCAGCCGGTATGGCCGTTGCATTGGCCTTAAATGCTTTTACAGCAAGCTCAGGACTGGTATGATCATCATCTTCCGAAAATGAAACAGCCTTGTATTCGCAACAGGGCTTTTTCCCCATGGAATGATCGCTGCCGCAACCATTGTCCTTAACGGGCGCCCATTCAATATTTTTAAATTTACCACAGCAATAATGCAACTGAAAGGTAACTCCCGAACTGGAAGCTCCGTACAGCATGATCAGCGCTATGACAAAAATCCTTTTCATTGATAACTGCAAAAGTAAAAAAAGAACGGCTTATTCACACATATATTGTCAATATCCCGGCGGCTTTTAATAACATATTAAGCAATTGTGATATCCTTATCTAAGTACACATCCTGTATAGACTGCAGCATCTCTACGCCTTCATTAAAAGGCCGCTGGAATGCTTTGCGCCCTAAGATCAGTCCCATGCCGCCGGCCCGCTTATTAATGACCGCTGTAGTTACCGCCTCCTGCAGATCACTTTCCCCTTTGCTTTCACCGCCACTGTTAATTAAGCCCACCCTTCCGCTATAGCAATTCAATACCTGATAACGGGTTAAATCAATAGGATGATCTGAAGTGAGTTTTTCGTATACCAGCGGGCTGGTCTTACCATGCTTTGTTGCCAGGTAGCCCCCGTTATTGGTGGGTAATTTTTGTTTTATGATATCCGCCTGTATGGTAACGCCGAGGTGATTGGCCTGCCCTGTAAGATCGGCCGAAGTATGATAGTCCAATCCGTTTACCTTAAAAGCATTGTTGCGGGTATAACACCATAAAATAGTAGCCATTCCCAGCTCATGCGCTATTTCAAAAGCTTCAGCTATTTCTTTAAGCTGGCGGGCGCTTTCGGCGCTTCCCCAGTAAATGGTGGCTCCAACGGCAACGGCGCCCATATTCCAGGCGTTCTTTACCGTTCCAAAAAGCGTTTGATCGTAACGATTGGGATAGCTCAGGAATTCATTGTGATTGATCTTTACCACAAAAGGGATCTTATGGGCATACCTGCGGCTCATAATTCCTAACACACCAAAAGTAGACGCAACAGCATTGCAGCCACCTTCTATAGCCAGCTTAATAATATTCTCCGGATCAAAATAAAGCGGGTTCGGCGCAAACGCCGAACCCGCACTGTGTTCAATACCCTGGTCTACCGGGAAAATGCTGCAATAGCCTGTACCACCCAAACGGCCATGATCCAGCAAAACCTGCAGGCTGCGCAAAACCTGGTTGCTCCGGTTGCTGTTCGCCCAAATTTCCGACACATGATCGGCAGAAGGAAGATGGATCGTTTCTTTATCAATGGCGGTACAGGTATGATCTAAATAATAGGCGGCTTTATCGCCCAACAGCTCTGTTATATTGTGATGTTGCATAATCGGTATTTTGAGCGCGTATATATTGCGCATCTTATTTTATGGGACCCGGCTTTTCAATCTGCTTCATAAGGCTGTTATCCCATTCGCCTTCTACTTTTATCTGGGCAATGGCACCAAAAGCAAACGCCTCTATCAGGTTATGGTTTAAGTATACATAGGTACCCGGTTCGCGGAATTTATACAAGGCTGCAGCAGCAGAGCCACCGGGTATAGCCCAGGTTTCCAGGTCGGTATAAGGTTTATTATTGAATTTTCCTGCCGGCCAGTACAGATCCGCATGACCGCCGATGAGGTGGATGCGGGTGTCGCGGTTAGCCTGTGATGTAATAAATAAAACATTTTCTCCAACTTTAGCTGTGAGCGCTCTTCTGCCGATCAGGGCGGTTTTATGGCCATTAAAGACAATATGGGTAGGGATAAGCGTTTTGATAGCCCCTTCCATTTCCTGCATACTTTGCTGGGGGGTGGCAATGTTTTTATATTTCCCGTTGGCGTCTTTGGGCAGGTAAAAATCCTGTTCGGCAATATAGTAGGCTTTGTCGTAAGTGACCGGGTTTCCATTTTCGTCTTTCAATCCTTCGCGGGGCAGCACCATTATAGCGCCGTTCATGCCCGAAACAACGTGCATAGGCACCATCATTCCTCCGGGAGCGCAATGATACACAAAAACACCCGGCCGGGTAGCCCTGAACCTGAACTTTACCTGCTGCCCTGGATTAACTTCAGAAATATCGCCTCCGCCCATTTCGCCCGTTGCCGCATGAAAGTCTATATTATGCAACTGGGTATTGGTTGCAGGGTTTATAAGCGTTAGCTCCACGAAATCGTCCTGGTGCACAACGATCATGGGGGCGGGAACCGAACCGTTAAAGGTCATTGCCCAAACAGAGTCGCCCGGAGCTATCTCTATTTTCTTTTCGGCTATCGTTAAAGTAACTTCAACGATCTTGGGTCCGCCAATGGCAACCTGGTCATGCTTGGGTAAAAGCGGGGGAGCAACCATTTCCTGGGTAACCCTTTCCAGGTTGTCGCCCTCCCCTTCGTAGGTTTGATCAATTACTGAAGTGGAGCCTCCCCCCTTGCAGGCGGCAAACAAAACCACCAAAGCGATTACCGCAAATGATTGCAAAAACAGGTTAATGACAGATTTAAATGCATTTTTTTTCATCATAAATGTATTTTATTTTGTTGTTCAATTCAGTTGCCCGGCTTTATAACCCGCTCTTTCCACTGCGTTTATCACATCCTTTTCATCTGTATTTCCGGCAGTAACCGTTAATATTTTTTTTGGATCTGCTGTGTCCACCTTCCAGTTGGCTTCACCAAAAGCTTTGTTCAAAGAAGGGGTTACTTTTTCAACACATCCGCTGCAATTGATATTTGTTTTGAGTTGTATCGTTTTCATGATCTTTATTTTTTTAAATAATATCCGGCGTCCGGCGCCGGCGGTTCACCATTTCAACCACTTTAATCTTAAGCTGTTTGTCACAACACTTACGGAGCTCAAAGCCATGGCGGCACCGGCAATCATCGGGTTTAAAAGAAATCCGTTTAAGGGATATAAAACACCCGCCGCAATGGGTATGCCGATAAAGTTATAAATAAATGCCCAAAATAAGTTTTGTTTAATGGTGGCAACGGTATATTTTGATAACCGGATGGCTTCCGGAATTTTGGAAAGGTTAGATGAAATGATGGTCATTTTCGCCACGTCCATTGCAATGTCGCTGCCTTTACCCATCGCAATACTCACATCCGCCTGGGCCAACGCGTTGCTGTCGTTGATGCCATCGCCCACCATCGCCACAGTTTTACCCTGCCGCTGCAGGGCTTTTACAAAAGCTGCCTTTTGTGCCGGCAATACTTCCGCCTGAAAATCT
>NZ_DAOMOZ010000226.1:0-7319 GCF_035444585.1 Agriterribacter sp. | reverse complement strand
TCTCTACCGATAATTTCTTTTATGACAGGATCATGGAGAAGAATAATTTTTACAACAAAGGCGTAACAACAAATCATGGCGACAGGTATACCATGAGCCCATACCATGTGCTTTGGCCGGTACCCCAGGGCGCCATCAACAGTAACGTGGAAGGCATATTAAACCAGAATGAAGGATACGATGGCTTCCAGAACAATGTGCCGCCGTTAACTGAAATACCGGAGGAATAACTGAATATATAAAGAGCATTCCATTTGAAAAGTGAAAGCATCGTCTTTCACTTTTCACTTTTTAACGTATATTTCCGCATAACTTAAAATTTAGTATAAGGCTATAAACAATACATGATATGGATACAAAACAACTACTACAAACATGGCGCTGGTTCGGGCCCAATGATCCGGTAAGCCTCCGGGATATTAAACAGGCGGGCGTTCAGGGCATTGTTACCGCATTGCATCATATACCCCACGGGGAAGTATGGACGAAAGAAGAAATACGCAGGCGCCAGGATGAGCTGAAAGCAGCAGACTTTGAATGGAGCGTGGTGGAAAGCCTTACCGTGCATGAAAACATAAAAACACGCAGCGGCAACTATCCTGATCTGATCGAAAAATACAAACAATCCCTTGCTAACCTTGCCTCATGCGGTGTAAAGATCGTTACTTATAATTTTATGCCGGTGAACGACTGGACAAGAACGGACATCAATTATACCGTGCGTGACGGGTCAAAAGCCCTCTATTTCAACTGGAGCGACCTGGCCTTATTTGATATATATATCCTGCAAAGAAAAGATGCGGGAAAAGCCTATCCTGCTGCTATCATTGAAAAGGCAGCTGAGAAAAACAATGCCTGCACTTCAGCCGAAAAAGAAAATCTGGTCAATACCATTTTGTTCGGTATTCCTGGAGAGGAAAGGCGTACCACTGAGGGAATGAAGAAAGAACTGGAAAAGTATAAGGATATTGACCGTGCAGCGCTAAAAAGCAACCTTGCTTATTTCCTGCAGCAGGTAGCCCCGGCAGCAGCCGAACTGGGTATTCAGTTGGCCATCCATCCCGATGACCCGCCGTTTGATATACTGGGCTTGCCCCGCATCGTATGTTCGCAAAAAGACCTCCTGGATATCATTTCGTATTCGGAAGCACCCTCAAACGGCATCTGCTTTTGTACGGGTTCGCTGGGCGCCAGCCCTGCCAATGATCTGCGCAGCATGATAAAGGAGTTGGGTGAAAGAATTCACTTTGCCCATTTGCGCAATGTGGTGCGGGACGAAGAAGGTAATTTCTATGAAGCGGATCATTTGGAAGGGAATGTGGATATGTATTATGTAATGAAAGAACTGCTGACCATTCAGCAGCATCTTTCCCAACCCCTGCCTTTCCGGCCTGATCATGGCCACCAGATGCTTGATGATCTGAATAAAACCACTAATCCCGGTTATTCTGCCATTGGCCGTCTGCGCGGATTAGCAGAACTGCGCGGACTGTCATTGGGGATTTCCAGGGGCGTGCACTTTAATTAGGGTTATCTAAAGACAAATCATATAAGTATAAACACTTGGTTATTAAAAAATTATAGGATCATTGTCTACTTACCGGTAAAAAATTTTAACATTTATACCCGCTTTACGGTATTGACTTTCGATAAAAATAGAGGTATTTTTAACAGGTCAAAATTGAACCCATTCAGTTAGCCTATTGGGCAAGCTATTCAACAATATGGTGGGTTAGTGTCAATCAACTTCAAGTACAACCTCTCATTCGGGAGGTTGTAGCTTTTTTAGCCTCAGACGAAGCTTTCTCTTAAGAAAAATGCAATTTCTCTGTTCTTTTATCCGAATTAGCTAATTTGCTCCATATTTAGCGAATGATATGAATTTTACCGCCGAATGGATTGATTATGACAGCACCAATGCTTTTTCTGCTTTGGCTATTGATTACCTGCATCAACATACAGCATTACAACCCTTTTACCAACATATTCCGGGTTTGGCAGGAATTGGCGGAGCTATTGAAGAAAGAAAGGTGTTCAGTACCGACCGTAAAAATCTGGTAACCGTGCTCAGGAACCAATATGAGGAAATTACCGGATCCGCAAAGGTCAGATCCAATATAGAAAAATTAGCCGATGCCAGCACATTTACGGTATGCACCGCACATCAGCCCAACCTGTTTACCGGCTACCTGTATTTTATTTACAAAATTGTGCACGCTATAAAACTGGCAGATGAGCTCAATGCTGCTTATCCGCAGTATTACTTTGTGCCGGTGTATTATATGGGCAGCGAGGATAATGACCTGGAAGAGCTGAACCATATTTATTTAAATGGTGAAAAAATAACCTGGGAAACAAATCAAACGGGCGCCGTTGGCAGAATGCAAACCAGAGGTCTTGATGCATTCATTCATCGCATCAGCGGGGAGCTTAGCGTGCTTGAGCATGGGCAACAATTGGTTGAACTGCTCCAAAGCTGTTACTGCCGGTCTTCTACGGTGCAGGAAGGTACCTTAAAATTTGTGAACAGCCTGTTTGAGGATTACGGACTGGTGGTATTGATCGCAGATAATGATGCATTAAAAAGGGAGATGACAGCCATTTTTGAAGATGACCTGCTGCGGCATACACCCGCCGCCATTGTTAAGCAAACTGCCGGGCAACTGGCAAAACATTATCATGCCCAGGTTAATCCGAGAGATATTAACCTTTTCTATATGAAAGACGGCGTCAGGGAGAGGATAATCAAAAATGCAGACCGGTTTGAGATCAATAACACGAACATTCTTTTTTCCACGGATGAAATATTAAAGGAGTTGCACCGCTTTCCCGAAAGGTTCAGTCCTAATGTAGTATTGCGCGGTTTGTTCCAGGAAACCATTCTGCCAAATGTAGCTTTCATCGGAGGAGGCTCTGAAATTGCTTACTGGCTGGAGCTAAAAGAGATGTTTGCGCATTATAAAGTGCCGTATCCTGTTCTGGTATTGCGCAATTCTTTTTTGGTCGTGGATCAGAAAATGTCCCTTTTAATGGAAAGACTGGGACTTTCTGCAAAAAATATTTTTGAAGACGAAGCTTTGTTGCTGAACAACGTCATCAAAACCCGCAGCACCCTGCAGCTAACGCTTGAAAAAGAAACAGCCCAATCAGCCGCATTGTATAACCATATCAAATTGCTTGCCAGCCAGGTTGACACAACCCTTGGAGAGCATGTTGACGCACTGGAAGCGAAGGCTGCAAAAGGGCTTAAAAACTTAGAAAAGAAGATGCTGAGGGGCGAGAAAAAAAAGCACGCTGCATTGACCGGCCAGTTGCGGAAACTAAAATCGGGACTATTTCCGAACAACACCCTGCAGGAAAGGGTTGAAAATATATTGCCCTATTATGCCCGGTACGGTAAGCCATTCATTGATATGCTGTATGAGCATGCCCCTACCTTCGATAAAAAATTTGGCGTATTAAGAGAGGTATGACCGGTAGCGGGTCAGCGTACAATGTACAACTTATCACTTACCACTTCTCTCAATGCAACCCTTTTTCGCCCAGCCATCTTTCGGCATCCAATGCAGCCATACAACCTGTGCCCGCTGCCGTTACTGCCTGCCGGTATACTTTATCCTGCACATCGCCGGCGGCAAACACACCTTCAACATTGGTTTTGGTGGTTCCGGGTATTGTTTTAAGATAACCCGCCTCATCCATTTCCAGCCAGCCCTTAAAAATAGCCGAATTGGGTTCATGGCCTATGGCCACAAAAAATCCGCTGACCGGGATCGTTTGCGATTCGCCGGTTTTTGTATTTTTAATGCGTACCGCCTCTGTTTTGGTTTCTCCCAGGATCTCTTCCGTTTCGGTATTCCAGTAAATCTTTATATTGGGTGTTTTAAAAACCCTTTCCTGCATCACTTTTGAAGCCCGCATTTCATCGCGGCGCACAAACATGTGTACAGCAGAGCAGAGCTTGGAAAGATACAGGGCTTCTTCTGCAGCGGTATCGCCGGCCCCCACGATCGCCACTTCTTTTCCGCGGAAGAAAAATCCATCGCATACCGCACAGGCGCTCACGCCAAATCCATTGAGACGTTCCTCGCTCTTTAACCCAAGCCATTTGGCAGAAGCCCCGGTTGCAATGATCACCGCATCGGCTTCTATTAATTTTTCATCGTCTATCCATACTTTGTATGGTTGCTCCGAGAAATCAACCTTAGTTGCCAGCCCGAAACGAATGTCGGCGCCCATACGGGTAGCCTGCTTTTCAAAGTCAACCATCATTTCCGGCCCCTGTACACCATCGGCATAGCCGGGATAATTTTCAACCTCTGTAGTAATGGTCAGTTGTCCGCCGGGCTGTACGCCCTGGTATAAAACAGGTTTCAGGTTCGCCCGTGCAGCGTAAATAGCCGCCGTATATCCTGCCGGTCCCGAGCCAATGATCAAACAATGTACTTTTTCCGTTGCTTTATTGTCCATAATACGTTCTTTTAATCGTCATGCCACTTGTTATACCTGAACCACAGGTATGTCTGTTTGCAATAAAATCCTGCAAAATTAACTGTAATTGGGCAATCGGTGAAAAGGCATATTATAAGCATTGAATATCATGTGAATAACTCAAAGTTGTTCCGGGGAAGATACAAATGGAGGGCTTTTATTTTTAGCGCTTTATATAAAAAATCCCGTCATCTGAATAAATTTCATAATGACGGGAATATTTTCAGTCCGTGCCTAAAGCGTATTATCCCAAATAGGCTTTGAGCGAGCTGCTGTAACGTGCTTTCTGGAGCCGTTTGATCGCCCTTTCCTTGATCTGGCGGATACGTTCTTTGGTAAGATCATATTTTTGCCCGATCTGTTCAATGGTAACGCCATTTTCACCATCCAGTCCGAAGTAAGCATTCACAATTTCAGCTTCACGCGGGCTCAGCGATTTCAAAACCCTGCGGATCTCATTGCGTAAAGAATCTTTCATTACATCATCATCCGTTTCTGCGCCACCCTCGAGCAGATCGCCCATTGCCACATCTTCCGCTTCATGCACGGGTGCATCTAAAGAAGTATGACGGGTGTTGCTCTGGAAAATGTTGTTGATCTCTGTTTCACTCATTTCCAGCAGTTCAGCCAGCTCTTCGGTGCTCGGTTCGCGCTCGTGTTCCTGCTCAAATGCCATATATGCTTTATTGGCCTTATTGTAGGTGCCAATTTTATTTTGAGGTAAACGCACCAAACGACCCTGTTCTGCCAATGCCTGTAAAATAGACTGGCGGATCCACCATACTGCGTAAGAAATAAATTTAAAACCCTTGGTTTCATCAAACCGCTGCGCGGCCTTAATTAAGCCCAGATTTCCCTCGTTGATCAGATCACTCAAAGATAGCCCCTGGTGCTGGTATTGTTTTGCAACGGAAACAACGAACCTGAGGTTAGCCTGCACTAATTTATCCAAAGCCCTCTGATCACCCATTTTAATGCGCTGTGCCAGCACGGTTTCTTCTTCCGGTGTGATCATAGAAATTTTAGATATTTCCTGCAGGTATTTTTCAACCGCCTGGGAATCGCGGTTGGTAATTTGTGTTGCAATTTTTAATTGTCTCATATCCTTTTGATTAGTATAACAATGATTTTTAATATTAGGGACCTTTCTGGAAAGCAATTGTCAAATTGCTGTAATAACGTCTGGATAGAGACAGATATGTGGGCTTTTGGGTTGCAATCTGAGTGCAAACGATATGTTATTTTTTCCCTAACTGTGCCTGAGACGATTGACAAATGTAATGCACAGAATTTTCATCTCATAATGGTTTATAAAAAAAAGACAAAAAAATGATAAAAGAAGATGTATAATTAACATTTTTGTACAATGCAAACGATTGTGTTGGCAGGGCGCATCCTGTAGTGTCTTGGTTGGGTTGAACCTGGGGAGCCGGTGTTAACCTTGTTTAACAATGCAGTTTGATCTTCTTTTAAAAAGATTATCCGTCAGGCTTTAGTGACATGACCCTGTTCAGTTCACTAAGGGTAAACCCCGCCCGGACACCGGTAGTATGAACATTTATACGGGTTCTGTTGTTCCCGGGCGGACAGGCATTGTATATTCGTGATATGATCATAGATTTTCGTTCAGATACAGTTACCCGGCCAACTGCCGGTATGCTGGAAGCCATGATGAAGGCCGGGGTTGGGGATGACGTTTTTGGAGAAGATGCTGCTGTAAACAAACTGGAAGCTTTTACAGCGGATATGTTCGGTATGGAAGCCGGGATTTTTTGTGCAAGCGGCACCATGACGAATCAGATCGCTATAAAATGCCATACACAACCCGCTGATGAAGTGATCTGTGAGACGCAGTCTCATGTTTACCAGTATGAAGGCGGTGGCATAGCTTTTAATTCCGGTTGCCAGGTTAAGCTTATAGATGGCAACCGGGGACGCATAACCGCAGAATTGATCCGTGCTGCCATCAACCCCGATGATGTGCACAAACCGCCCAGCAGGCTGGTGTGCCTCGAAAACACTTCGAACCGCGGCGGGGGAAGCTGCTACGATATGCATGAACTGGAAAGAATAACGGAATTGTGCTACCACTGCAATTTACAGTTGCATTTAGACGGCGCCAGGTTATTCAATGCAATGGTTGCCCGCAATGAAACTCCTTTGGTTTATGGAAAATTATTCGACAGCATATCTGTTTGCCTGAGCAAAAGTTTGGGCGCGCCTGTTGGCAGCATACTATTGGGTAAAAAAGAATTCATTCATAAAGCGCGGCGCGTAAGAAAGCTTTTGGGCGGAGGCATGCGCCAGGCGGGCTACCTGGCAGCAGCGGGCTTATACGCATTGCAGCATCACATTACCAGGTTGAGCGAAGACCACCGGAATGCGCAGCAAATAGCAACGTTATTACAGGGTCAGCATTTTGTAAAAAGCGTAATGCCTGTAGAAACCAATATCATCATATTTGAAGTGAATCCTCTTTATACCGCCAGGCAGGTTGCAGAAAAATTAAAAGAAAATGGGGTGCTGGTTTACGCTATTTCGCCTGTGCGTGTACGTATGGTGCTGCACCTGGATGTTACGCCGGCTATGGTAGCCCGAACCTGTTCGGTTTTGACCGGCTTGCAGTTGGATACGGTTTGACTCTTCTTTTACCGGGTGCCGGCCGCATCTCCGGATTTTTAAAATTTATGGTTTTTAGTTTTTTGTTTATTGTTGTATTCCTTCGGATTTAGCGCTTAAGGCTTCGGATTTGAAATTTATTTGGTTCTTGTGATTTGGTTCTTATTATTTGTTCCCCGGTGCTTTGCGTTCAGATGCGATGCTGACCC
>NZ_DAOMOZ010000225.1:0-7380 GCF_035444585.1 Agriterribacter sp. | reverse complement strand
TTTTTTATAATTTAGCAGTATGAATAAGTTCAAGCACTTTATTGAATGGCAGGTGTTTGGGGTTTGCTCCTATATTGGTGAAAAAATGGGTATCGCCAATACTACCATCCGCAAACACTTTATTTATATTTCCCTTCTCACCATGGGATCTCCCATAATCATATACATGTTCCTGGCTTTTTGGGTAAACATCCGCAACTATATCTGGAACCGGCGCAGGAATCCGTTGAAGAACAGTTAGGTCGTTGATGCTTTGCGGGACAAAAGTCCCGGAAGAACATATGGTGTGCGAAGTCAGAGACTTCGCTACAACCGGCGGATTTGAAATCCGGTTGCTGTCCGTTTTGTTGCATAATATTGATCTATGTTAATGATTAGCAGTATTGAATTGTAGCTATTTAAAATTTTCAGGGGCGATGAACAGGAAGAAGCGCAATTTCATTTGCAACAATGCAAACGTTTGAAAGGTATATTGTTACGTAGATGTACTTAGTATTTTATGAAATTAATCCTGTTTGTTCAAAAAAGGCAGAACAGAATGCAATTTATATACAGCGCTGCGTTATATACCCGACGCAGGTTTAGATGTGATTAACTGAAATTAAATTTGATAAAAACCTTATCAATGAAATAAAAGATTTATTCTGTGAAAAGCCCGGATCCAGATCCAATGTAAAAACCAAATTGTCCAATTGTCCGAGTGAAAAACCCCAAAGTCCAAACGTCCGTCATGAAAAACCAAAAGTCCAGGATCCAATGTAAAAACCGAATCCAGTTATCCATTGAATGAACATCCTATGAAAGCTCCTGATCCTCTATCCTAATGATTCGGGAGCTTTTTTTTTCTTTCTCACCGCTCAGAACAATTGCAGCTTTTCTTTGTTTTCGTAAAAAACCGGACGGGTTATAAATACTCCTGACCGTCCCACCCGCATTTTTCCTTCCAGTCTTAATAAAACAGAATCCTGTAAAGCCAGCGACAAAGCATTGCCTATTACATTACTGAAATTGATATGGACCAGTACCGGTATATGAAATGTATCGAGACGGCTGATGTGAATGGTAGTGTCTAATTCGGTATGCCCCAATAACCGGTTGTCAACATAAATATCCAGACTTCCCGATTTGAAAGTGAGATTGGATCTGTTGGGATTATACAACCTCACGCTGGCCGAAAGGGTGGTGTTGGTAAGACTGCCGGCATTGATCTCCACATTTTCAACATCAACGTATTCCGGGGCAATAATTTCTCTGCAGGACGCAAAAGCAAATGCCGCGGCGAGGCATAAAAAGGAGTAGCCGGTTTTTTTATTCATATTGCAAAAATAGGGTGCAAGGGAAAGGGTTGGATAAAATCCTGCGGAAAAATAGCGTTAAACATTCCCCAAACCACAGCTAAAAAGCTTAGTTTTAGGACCTGTAATTTTGTCAAAACCTATTATTTTGATTAACTCAATTATTTAGTATTAAAATTTATATTCAATGTATTAATAGTCAATTTATTAAATGTTAATAACTTATATTAAATTGTTAATAAAAAAAGCATAAAACAGTATGATTTTGACCATTTCTATTTTTGAAGTGTTTTAAAGTATAAATTTATATATACAGTGACTATACTATCTGATTTACAGTATTTTGCACCAATTATTGAATATAAAAATTCAATTGATTTCAGGTATTTAAGAATTGAGCAATATGAAGCCTGGCAAAAAATGAGTTTTCGCAACCGCTGCGTTATTGCGGGGGCTAATGGTTTGCTCCATTTGAGCATTCCGGTGGAAGGCGGAAGACATTCAGGTAAAATGATCCGTGAGGTGAAAATTGACAATGCTCATCGCTGGCAACCCCTTCACTGGCGATCCATCATTTCTGCTTATAACCGGTCGCCCTGGTTTGAATTTTATAAAGATGAAATGAACGTTTTTTATAATACGAAATACACCTGGCTTTGGGACTGGAACCTTGAGCTTTTACGCTGGACCATTCAAAAATTAAAAGTTGATGTGGAGATAAGCTTTACAGAAACCTGGCAAAAAGATTATCCGCCCGGAGAATTCCTGGACATGAGGGGCAGGGTGCTTCCCAAAAACTTTGGATCCTTTGCCGGAAGCTGCCCGGTATATAAGCAGGTTTTTGAAGACCGGCTGGGTTTTAAAGCTAACCTTAGTATTATAGATCTTTTATTCTGCGAAGGCCCGAATGCTGTCCGCTTATTGAAGGAGTAAACCGTTTTCCCGCAATTCCCACATAGGAACAGCGGTTAAATGGTGTGGCTAAAATGTTTAAGGGTGAGCAGTGATAAGAACGATAAACGGAGCGTCGCAACATCAGCCGCAGCAGGGTTCCGGCGCCGGTAAAATAAAAATTATCGTTTTTGGAACTATGCAAGGCAGAAGTGCTGAACTTTATGATTCCGGGAGTGCTTTATAGAATGAGTCGTTTAAGTCATGAAAATGTTTATACATTATGATTTTGTTTGAACAGTTGATTTTCCGGCTTTACGCATATATCATTATTTATCTGTTGCTTTCCTCTGTAATTTAAAAAAGCGGAATTTAGGCATCCTGATGAACGAAGATGCCAGCAATAGACTTCCTGTTAACCTATTCATTTAATTCAATAAAATCATTGACAATGCCAGGGAATACCTATACCGTCCAAAATGATCATCTGAGCGTTACCGTACAGGCAAAAGGCGCAGAGCTGATGAGCCTGTACAATAAAAAACAGCAATTGGAATACATGTGGAACGGTGATCCCGCATTCTGGGGCAAACATTCGCCGGTTTTATTTCCCGTTATCGGCACATTAAAAAACAACACTTACTATTATAATAACAAAGCCTATCACCTGGGGCGGCATGGCTTTGCCAGGGATATGGATTTTACCGTTGCTGAACAAACAACATCTTCCCTTGGCTTCAGTCTGCTCAGCAATGCAGATACCCTGCAAAAATTCCCTTTTGAATTTGTGTTTGATATCATATACCTCTTACAGCAAGACCGGTTAACGGTTACGTACAGGGTAAGAAATACCGGGAACGGCGATATGTATTTTTCTGTGGGCGGGCACCCGGCTTTTAAAGTGCCTGTTGTTGAAGGAACGGGTTATGATGACCATTACCTTGAATTCAATAAAACCGAAAATGCCGTCAGGTGGCCCATTTCTCCGGAGGGGTTGATTGAAACCCGTGCCGAACCTTTTTTAGCGGGCACCAATAAGCTGCCATTGCGGAAGGAGCTTTTTTACAGGGACGCGCTCGTTTTTAAGAACCTCCGGTCGGATGCGGTACGTTTGCTGGCGTCAAAACATGACAAAGGGATTGAATTTAATTTCCCCGGCTTTCCCTACCTCGGCATATGGGCGGCAAAAGACGCCGGCTTTGTTTGTATAGAGCCCTGGTGCGGAATTGCCGACCCGGTAACCAGCAGCCAGCAACTGACAGAAAAGGAGGGGATAAACCGCCTGGCGCCGGGATCGGTTTTTGAAAGAAGCTGGGGAGTTGGGATGAGTGAGTAGTGAGTAGTGAGTAGTGAGTAGTGAATGGTGAGAGGTGAGAGGTGAGAGGTGAAAGGCGAGGGAGATTAGTGGTATTGGGCGAATGTGTTAGCTGAGAGCTGATGGCTGAACGCTGACTGCCCGGAGAAGCTGTAAATTTCAAATATTTCCGCCTTTAGCGCCATTGCAGTAATTTCGCTGGCGAAAATATTTTTCACCCTAAATAAAAGGTAGCGTGAAAGTATAGTGGTGAGAAATAACCGTTCTGTTCTTCCCGCTTTCAATATTCGCCTTTTTACAGGATAAGCGACAAAGGATTCAAATTTTATGCCCCAGGTTTTAACGCATCAGCAGCTATTGGAAACAGCAGGCAAATTCGGTACACCGCTGTATGTATACCACGCCGAAAGAATAACGGAACAATACCGCCGCTTACAGGAAGCTTTTGCGCAAACCGATACTACATTTTTTTACGCCTGCAAAGCGCTCACCAATATCAATGTGCTCAAACACATTAAAAGCATAGGCTGCAATGCCGACTGCAGCTCGGTAAATGAAGTGCAACTGGCTCTTATGGCAGGCTTTGCCCCCGAACAGGTTTTGTATACCTCCAACAACATTGCATTCAGTGAAATTGAAAAGGCCGTGTCGCTGGGTGTGCATGTAAACATAGACAGCCTTTCTAACCTTGGTAAATTTGGCGAAAAGTACGGGCACAGCTATCCTGTGGGTATCCGTTTACGGCCCAATATCATGGCCGGCGGTAACCTTAAGATCTCAACCGGACATAATAAAAGCAAATTTGGTATTCCGGTAGAAGACACAGACAAAGTAGTTCAGCTGATGAAAGAAAAAAAACTGCACATTCGTACCCTCCACATTCATACCGGCAGTGAAATTAAAGATGTGGAAGTATTTGCCAGGGGTATTGAAGTGTTGTTTGAGCTGATCCCGCATTTCCCCGAGCTGGAAGTGATTGACCTGGGCGGGGGATTTAAAGTGCCTTATGCGCCAGGGGAAGAAGGAACCGATATAGCCGCCCTGGGGAAGAAAGTGAAAGCAGAGTTTGAGTCCATTGAAAAGCTGCATAACCGCAGGCTGCAGGTGTGGTTTGAACCGGGAAAATTTTTAGTGAGTGAAGCCGGGTATTTTATTGTGCAGGTAAATGTATTAAAACAATCGGGCGACACCTGTTTTGCGGGCGTGAACAGCGGGCTCAATCATTTGATACGGCCGATGTTTTACGGGTCCTATCACCATATAGAAAATATATCCAATGCCGGGGCTGCACCACACCGTTATAATATAGTAGGCAATATTTGTGAAACAGACAATTTTGCGGAAGACAGGATGGTTGCTGAAATACGCGAAGACGACTACCTTGTATTTTATAATGCCGGCGCCTACGGGTTTGAAATGGCATCTAACTATAATTCGAGGTTCAAGCCTGCCGAAGTACTTGTAAAGGACAATAAGCCCGTGCTTGTGCGGCGGCGTGGTACGCTGGAAGATTTATTGGCAACGCAGGTAGTAATGGCGGATTAATGTATCTTTAAGCCAACCGTCAACCCGGCAATATTTGTTTGTAATGAAGCAATTTTCCTTTCTGTTCCTGTTCTTATTTTTTTTAGCATCCGTGGCAGCGGGGGAAGTTGCCGCCACCATTGAACTGCGGGTTAAAAATGAAAGCCGGGGCCCCCTTTCTTTTACACTGCCCGTGAATCATATTGTTTTTTGGGGCGCTGTACGGGAAGATACCCTCACCGGCGGAAATTATAATATTACACTCAGGGAAACGCAAACCGGTTTTGTGCATATCCGCATAATGGACCGTGTCATTCGTTTATTTGTGCAGCCCGGCGATCACCTCCGTGTATCCATTGATGAGAGCAATATAGACAAGCCGGTGAGCATAGAAGGGAACAACGGCGGCGGACAGGAAATATTCACTTCAATGGAACTTACCTATCCCGGCAACCTGGTATCCCGTTATAAAAAAGATACTACCGCGGCTTTGCTGGAAAGGCATGTAATGAACGATAAAAATGTTCGTCTTAAGGTTTTTAAAATATTATATGATGAGAGGAAGATAGATAAGGCGTTTATGGATTTCATGCAACTGAACCTGGACTATTACCATGCCTCTGTTATTTCGGAGATCATATCCGGGAAATTTGCATTAACACAGCTTTCCGAAGATCACCCGCTTTTTAAGCCTGTATTTCCGGCCGATTTTGCCGTGTTGTGGGATAAGCTGTACAGGCAATATCCTGTTAATAATATAGCGGCATTGCAAACCTTCGGATACAATGGAGGCTTTAATTTGTATGCAGGCAATTATATCAACGGGTATATTCAATGGATCAGGAGAAACAATAAAGCGGTAACTGCTCCGGGATGGGCTGCCGGGATGAGAGAATCTTTTCAAACCATACGAAGCAATCTTTCGCCTGATGTGGCCGAATATCTGGAAGCAGGAATATTATTTACGGAGCTGAGCCGGGAAAAAAACTATGCGGAGCTGGTGAAGTTTTCAAATGACTTTAAGAAGCGCTATCCCCGGAGCCGCTATACCTTCTACCTCGAGCCTCTGTTAAAAAAAGCAAATGCATGGTACGATAAGGTGAAAGGGGATTTTACCGCTGAACAGAAGCTCATACCGGGTTATGCAGCGATTGATTCGTTTAAACAACTGATGAAACCTTTTTTAGGGAAAGCCGTATTCATTGAATTCTGGGCAACATGGTGCATTACCTGCAAAGACCAGTTTGATCATGAGAACGACCTGCACCGGTTTTTGAAATCCAAGGGTGTGGAGCATCTTTATATTTCCGTTGACAAGCAGTTGCACGAAACAGAATGGAAGGAGCTGATCAAATACTTTGATCTCCGCGGCAGCCATATCCGGGCAAATGAAAAGCTGGTAAAGGATCTGTCCAGGATCTTCTGGCAGGGCAGGGGATATGCGCTTCCCTTGTATGTTGTGATCAGCCGCTCTGGCTATATTGTTGAATTTGATGCTTACCGTCCTTCCGAAAAAAAGAAGTTATACCGGCAGATAGAGAAGTATGTGCAATGAAAATGATTCGGAAAACTGCACCTGGCTCATCAATATTTTTTACCTTGGTATAGTTGTTAACCTAAAACACACTATATGGCAGGAACATTTTCTCAAATGTACATCCAGGTTGTATTTGCTGTAAAGCACCGGCAGGCATTGATACAATCATCCTGGGAAGAACAGTTATACCAGTATACCACAGGCATCATTCGCAACAAGGACCAGAAATTACTCGCCATTAACGGTATGCCGGATCACATTCATATTCTGATAGGCATGAAACCCGCCTGTTGTTTATCTGACCTGGTAAGAGAAGTGAAAAAATCCACGAACGAATTTATTAATGAAAACGGGTTTACAAAATCCAAATTCAATTGGCAGGGAGGTTTTGGGGCTTTTTCGTACAGTCATTCACATCTTGATAATGTGATCCGGTATATTATGAACCAGAAAGAACATCACCGAAAGAAAACATTTAAAGAAGAATACATTACTCTCCTGGAGAAATTTGAAATACCATACGGAGAGCAATATCTATTTGACTGGCTGGATTGAAGTGCACATTACATGGTGTTTCATGGTTCGACCCTCTTTGGGGTCGCAGATAATCTGTCTGTGTATATTATAAACCTTGCATCCCTTCGGGATGTGGGAATACATCCGCTGAAACCGGTTGCAGGAATTGATGTTGACCCTGAAAGGGTCTGGGTTTACAACTCAATAGTTGAAATTGAACTGTACGACCCTCTTTGGGGTCGCAGGTGATCTGTCTGTGTATATTATAAACCTTGCATCCCTTCGGGATGTGGGAATACATC
>NZ_DAOMOZ010000224.1:0-7466 GCF_035444585.1 Agriterribacter sp. | reverse complement strand
TACGACAGTTTTTGGTACTGTTTGTCTTGGTTCGAATCCAGGTCGGGCAACCAAAAGAACGAGCCGGTTTCATCACCGGCTTTCCTTTTTTACAGGACCTGTCAGGTCTGCAATTGCCTGGTTTGAAAAAAGACGGGTGATGATTTTGAAGCGGACACAGGATCATAAAGCCGCGGGTGTGTACCCCGCGGCTTTATATCATTTTCACTTGTGCAATTTTTTATTTGGCGGTGAGAACAAAGGTATTGGCTACTATCTTTTCGTACCCGGTGACGACATCATTGTCATATACCGGTTCCATAAAGATCTCCTGCACCTTTAACCTGGTACTGCTCAACTCCAGTATTTTGAAATAATGATTATTATTTTCATCGTCCCCACCTGCAAAATAGGGCACAACGGCATCAGGCTCTTCGGGATGCCACCTCCAGTTAAAAAACTCCGCGTAATCCGGGTATTGCTGCACAAAGCTTCCGGCACCCGAAATGATCATATAAAAATCGCCATCTATCTCGTTTTCCTCATAAAAAGCAGCACCATCTTCTTCAGTGGTTAATTTCCAGGTATTCAGTAACACTTTTTTATTTTCATCCACCTCTATATTCTTCCTCTTTGCTGCTTTCACAGCCATGGGTATATCATAATACGTGAATGAAAAGCTTAAAGAATCACCATATACCCTCACATCTGTCAGCGGTCCCAGTCCGTCAATGTTAAAAGTAACGCTGTCGGAAACAGAGATCCTGTGAACAATACTGTAATAATAATTAAAGGTTATGATGCAGGTACTATCACCGAAAAACTCTGCAGATGTGACCGTACCTATATCCTGCTTTTCCTGGTTTTTAAAAGAAGGAGACGATGGATTGGCCTTCCTCCCGGCAAAATGAACATCAACATCCCATCTGCCCTGTACCATCTCAAACAACGTTGGCTCCGGCGGAGGAGGGGGAGGAGGAGATCCGGGATGGTCGTCCTTCTTACAGGAAAAAAATAAAACCAGGGACAAAAATGTGAACAGACACCAAAGATTAAAACGGTTTCTCATCAGAATTAAGGGTTTAGTTAAAAAGAAGAAAAATGAAAATTCACATCTCAAACGAAACATTTTCCAAAGAATTGCAACGCCGTTCTTTTTTTCGTGTATGCTATACAGTGAGTTAGCATAAACACCTACCCTGCACTACTGGTATTTTGCAAATTGAGGTTTCCGGGCGTCTGCTATACCCAAACCAATAACCGCACATTGCGCATTATCTTTTATGAATGACAGGGTAGCAAAAGGAGTGTGACGGGGGGAAATTAAATATCTTTGTTTTGAATGAGGGGAATAGTATGTTGCTGCAGTCGTTAAGCGAATGCTATGCTTATTTAGATACCTGGAACTTACCCGATTCGATTATCTTCCCATTTCTGTCGCGCAATTGAAAAATGTATACGCCACGGGTAAAATCGGAAAGGTTTACCTGGTTGGTGAGGCTTATGTTGGCGAGCTCAAAAACTTTTTTGCCTAAAAAATTATAGATCCGCAGGCTATAAGACTTATCGTAGCCCCTTTGAAAATCGAAATTGATGAAAGTGGTGGCCGGATTGGGGTAGAATTTTAAGATCTTTACAACAGGTTCTTTAGCAGCAACAGCATACCTCTCCTGGCCCAGGCCGGAAAAATGCAATACTATCCCTGTTAAAAATATAAGTGTAAATCTCTTCACTCTATAAAATTAGGATTTTATCTCAAAAGATAACGCAAAATTTGTCTTTTACAGTATGGAAGAAAAATTGAAAAATGGTAATTTGATATAATGTGAGAATTTGAAAATTTGAGAATGTGGAAATGTGATTTGTAGGCGCTGAAGCGGCAGACTGTAGTTGGCCTGTCTGTGTGAAAGATCAAAACCTGGGGCAACGCAGTATATCTTTGGTGCTGCCACTGCTGTTCAAAAAGCCAATATAGCTGAGTGCGATCTCAAATCCTCCTCTCCCCTGGCTTGATGTGCGCAATTGCGAGATGTTCATATCATAGCTGAACGCCACCGAAAAAGGATGATAGTCTAATTTTACCATGGGAATGATCGCATCTTCCCACCTTAAATACCCTCCCATGTGCACAATATAGTCCGGCGCTTCCGTATCACCTATTTTTCTTGAATACATTGCCCCTCCTATCAGTTCTTTAAAGGGTCCCTGCACACTCATATCGGCATTAAAAGTGATGTATGATAAATCGCCCATGGTAGTTCTTAAGCCTCCGGAAACTACCCATTTGGGCAAATGTTGTAATTTTTGATAAAACGAATTTGCGGGCTTATTAAAATGATGATAGGCGAACCCCACAAAGAAATTATTCTCTTTTCTATCTCCCAGCGATGAATTGTAGCTCATGCCTACCCCGGCGTCAAAATAAGAATAATTGGATGCAAAAGTTTCCCCGTCGGGTAAGGACCCGTTATATCCGAAACCATCTACATACTGGTTATTGGTGGTTACTTTGGAACGGTCGAGGCGCCGTGACACCAATCCGCCCATAAATCCAATAGAAAGATACCTGTTCTTATCGGCATTCATGGATTTGTGGTAATTCACTGCCGGCAACAGGTGAGTGGTATTGAGCGCAACTGAACCCGCTTTATCCCACAATATCTGCAATCCGGCGGTCATAAAATCATCTCCGCGGCCAACGGCAAACTTATATTCTCCGTTGAGTGAACCCGTTTGATAAGGCGTGGTTACGCTTCCCCACTGGTTACGGTATACCAGTTGTGCTCTTACATCTCCTTCAAAAAGTCCGGCAAGTGCAGGATTCCGTACCAGCGGCGCTTCGTAAAATTGCGAGAAATGCAGATCCTGCGCTTTTGCAACAACTGAAAGCAATACAAAAAAGATTACAAAGCATTGTCTTCGGAGCGTACAAAAAAACAGATAATATGTATTTCCTATAATGAACATAGGCTTATCTTATTAATGTTACATTTCCTTTCATGGGTATGATCTGCGCATTTTCGCACACAAATTCTATCATGTATACATATACGTCGGGTGGCACAGGCCGACTGCCTGCTTTTCCATCCCACCCTTTTGTGGGATCATTTGCTGAAAAATTTCGCCGGTCGAAAACCAGCTGACCCCAGCGGTTATAAATTTTCATGGATTGTACGCTTGCCAGTCCTTTACCCCGGGGATAAAACACCTCGTTCATGCCATCGCCATTGGGCGAAAATGTATTGGGCACAAAGTAATTCTCTGCCTTGCAAACCACTTCCACCATTATATCGGCATTGCTTGTACATGTATTGCTGTCTGTTACCTGCACATTATAGGTAGTGGTGAGCGAGGGTTTGGCTATCGGAGTTGGGCAGGTGGTACAGCTCAATCCCCCCGGCGGCGTCCACGTATAGCTGGTGATGCCGCTGCTATAGCTTACCGGCAGCACTATTTCACCTCCAACCGGTATTACCACGTTTTGCGGTGTAATAACGGGTAGTGGAGCTACTGTTAAAGCATGGGTTGCCATATCACTGCAACCAAAATTATTGGCAACTGCAAGTGTTATGTTATAGTTCCCCGGAGCATCATAACTGATCGTATTGTTCCTTTCGGTTGAAGATCTTCCGTCGCCAAAGCTCCAGCTCCATTGTATGGCAGTATCCGGCGGCTGGGCAAGCGTGCCGTTAAAGGCGATCGCCCGGCTTATGCAGGTAATATCCTCAACTCCAATTACCGGGTTAGGTGTGCGGTATACCCGCACCGTGTCGGTAAATGTGCTTACACAACCACTTTCCGTGGTGGTATTAAGTGTAACAACGTGTATGCCCGGCTGTGGGAAAATATAGGCAGGGGGATTCTTCTCTGTTGATGTTGGCGTACCATCAAAATCCCAAAGCTGCGATACCACAGGATCCCCGGTCCTGGCTATGGAATAATTGGTAATAAAAACAGTTCCCGAATCGCAAAACTCTTTTTCATCAATATTGAACACCGGGATAGCACCATTTATAACGATCGGCGTAGGTCCATTTACCGTTACCCTGCAATCCTGCGAATCAACCAGTAATATACTGGGGCGGTAGGGATTGGGATAGTCATAAAGATGGTTCAATACAGTTTGACCGGAGGAATCAACAGCGCCGTCACCAAAATTAAACTGGTACCAGGTGCCTGGTGGTGTGGTGAAATTAAAATCCACCGGTAGCTCATTACATGCGAAAGAAGGAACGTTATAGTCAAACCTGGTGTAAGCCACAGGATCATATACATTTACCTGGCCTACTGCAGAATCTATACATCCCCCATAGCCTGTAACATACAGCTTTACCTCGTAATTTCCATATAGGTCATAAAAATGCCTGGGTTCGTCGAGCGTTGAATTGGTGCTGTCGCCGAAATCCCAGTAAAAGGATTCATAATTCTGTGACCGGTTAAAGAATTTGGCCTCCAGCAACTGGCAGGTAGATGAAGTATCGGTTGCTTCAAAAGCTGCAACAGGTGTTTTTACATCTACATATTCTGATCTTGTTAAAGAATCGCTGCAGCCCAGGTTATCGGTTACTACCAGTTTCACGCTGTATTTTCCATCGGCATATACATTAGAGGGATTCTGCTCTGTTGACGTTTGCCCGTCGCCAAAATCCCAGCGATAGGTGAGTCCCACACCACGGGAAGAATCATTGAATGCCAGGGGCAAACCCGGACAGAACAATGTTTGCGCAGCGCCAAAATGAGCTTTGGGAGCAGATACTTTTATGGGATCTGCAAGAGCGAATGCATCGGTACAGCCATCCATATCTTTTACAGTGAGTTGCACCATATACGTGCCGGTATCGGCATACTGATGTGTAAACGGCGGCGCTGAAAAAATTTGTGTTGTGCCATCGCCGAAATCCCATAGCCATTCGGCAATAGAAGTGCCGGCGGGAGTGGATTGATCGGTAAAATCAACCGCATCGCTTCCGCAGCTTGCCGTGGCAGAAGATGTGAATTGGGCTGTGGGTCCTTTAACCTGCAGCGGCTTCGATACTTCGGTGAGCACACAATCGTTTTTGTCTGTTAACCGCAACGTAAGGGTATGGTCACCCGCCACCGCAAACAGTGTATCGAAAGCCGGTTCGTTCCCAACCATTTCTCCGTCCATCAACCAGGCAAATTCCTTTACCTGCGAAGTATCTTCCAGTGCAGTAAAAAGAAGCTGACCGTTCTTACACAAAGGATCAGAAGGCAATGTAAAATCTGTATTTAAGGCAGAGATATCTATTTCCCGTACGTACACCCCGAAACAATCGCCATTGGTAACCTTAAGCGTTACGTTGTATTTGCCATTGGAGGGATAAACATGCACCGGCGGGTTTTCATCTGTGGATGTTGATCCGTCTCCAAAATCCCAGGCATATGTAATGTCACCAAACAAAGAGTCAACAATTGAACTGTTGGTAAACGTTACCGATAAACGGTTGGAGCAATCCACATCAAAAGCAAAATTGGCCACAGGCGGATCCTTGCGGAACAGATCCGCTTTGGTTATTGGAGTACCGGGACAGCCATTATTAAGCGGGGTTAATTTTACCGCGAAGGTTCCCGTATCCCTGTACAAATGAACCGGGTTTTGTTCCGTTGATGTTTCGCCGTCATCAAAATCCCAGAGCCATTCATTGGCGTCTGTTGCCGTTCCATAAAATTTTACACTATCCGATACACAATCGCCGGTATTATCAACCTTAAAATCTGCACCCGAAGGAGGCGTTCCAACCCGCACGGTATGGGTAGCGGTAACTGTGCAGCCGCCAAGCGTAGTTACAGTAACTTTCATAGGGAAAACGCCCGTACTGTTGTATGTATGTGCGGGTGTTTCACTGTTGCTGACAGGAGATCCGTCTCCAAAGTCCCATGACCAGGAAGCGATATCATCAATCGTTCTGATTTCAGTAACCGGATGGATGGTTAAACCCACGCACCCGGCATCTTCATCAGTAATAATTTTAACCGTTGTAGGTATAACGCGAACAAACCTGCGCTTGGTAACGGTATTGCCGCAACCGTTGGCGGTGGTTACCGTAAGCGTAACATCATAAGACGCAACATTGGTATAGGTGTGGGGTGGATTTTGTTCTGTGGAACTGCTGCCATCCCCAAAATCCCATAACCAGCTTACAGCGCCGGCTGTATTGTTTTGGAACTGCACTTCAAGCGGGGTGCCGCAGCCCAGGTTATTGTCAGCAGTGAAATCAACTGCCGCTTTAGGCGTTATTTCGATCGTTTTGCTGACAGAGTCGCTGCAATTCGGGTAATTGTGGATGAGTTTCACCGTATAGTTTCCCGCGGCGTCATAGGTTTTAACCGGGTTGATCTCTGTAGATTGCGTGCCATCGCCGAAGTCCCACAACAACGATGAAGCGCCGGCAGCGGAAGTATTTTCAAAATTAACGGCCTCAACCAGGCAACTTTCCTTGGGACTGTTGAAGCCCGCCGCATAGGTAGTAACCGTAACCGTTCTTTCAACCGTATCCTTACAACCGTAATTGCTTTGGGTGATCAGTTTTACCTGGTAGTCGCCATCGGTGGTAAAGGCGGCAACAGGATTGGCCGAATCGGCGGTGCTGCCATTCCCGAAATCCCAGGCATAGGTAAGCCTGCCCGGGCCACTCGATTCATTGGTAAAAGATACATTAAACGGCGGTTTACATTCGGGAGAGGGCGCATTTACAAAATCGGCAACAATACCCGATACCATGCGGATATACCTTGACCTGCTTACCCGGCGGGTACAGCCATTGCTGCTGGTTACCGTGAGCGCCACATTGTAATACCCCGTTTCGGTGTAGACATGCTGCGGGTTTTGCTGGGTGGAGGTTCCCCCGTCGCCAAAATCCCATGACCACTCGCTGATCGTTCCCACCGTTGTGGAAGCAGTACCGGTGAATTGGATAGATGCCGGTAAGCAGGCGGTGGTGATATCTGCCGATAATGAAGCAGTAGGCGAAGGATATACGGTAATGTATTCTGTTTTGGTTACGGCGTTGGCGCCGCTTTGATTGCGAACCACCAGTGTAACGGTATAGGTTCCCGGTTGCGAATAAGTGGCAGACGGGTTTTGAACATTGGACAGCTGGTTGTTGCCCAGGTCCCAGTCCCAATACTTGGGATCGCCGGAAGATAAATCTTTAAAATTAACGCGGAGCGGGGCACAACCCGACAACACAGAACCTTCAAAATTAGCTACAGGAGTTTGTGCATTCGCGGTTAGAGCAAGCAACAGTATTAATATGCTATTGAATATTCCTTTTTTCAAGCCGCAATAAATTTATACAGGGTCAGATTTGTGATCATCAATACCGTTTGCATGCCACAAGAGGGGCCAAAACTATCGTATTTTTTAATATAGTTCAGCCACTATACAGGATAGTTTCCAGGGAATAAATATAAAAGATTGAACGTTGTGGTTATATACGTTGATCTACAGGGAAAAGTTGGGATTT
>NZ_DAOMOZ010000223.1:0-7557 GCF_035444585.1 Agriterribacter sp. | reverse complement strand
CGGAAGAAGGAGAAGTTAAGATCATGGATTTTGGCATAGCCCGCATACGCAATTCACAAAGGCTCACCCAGCATGGAAAATCGGTAGGCACCCTCGAATACATGGCGCCCGAACAAATACAGGGAAAGGAAGGCGATGAATTGTCGGATATCTATGCAGCAGCAAATATTTTATACGAGTTGCTCTGCGGTCATCCTCCATTCACCGGCGATACGGATTACCATTTAATGAGAGCAAAACTGGAAGAGAAACCGCCGCCCGACCCTGCACTGATCAGCAAAACAAGCCCTGCACTGCAGCAGGTCATTTTCAGGGCTTTGGAAAAAAAGCCGGCAAAGCGTTTTGCTTCGGTGAGCGACTTCAAAGCGGCGCTTCTTAAAAGCATTCCTCGTGATTTACTCAATGAAGCCGAATTAGCGGAAATGCTGAAGCGGGATGTGCAGGAAAAATTACCGCCGGTAGTCAGCACCAGGAGCTTGCGGCCCTTTACCAATCGCTTCAAGCAATTCCTGTTGTTGCTGCCTGCCGCCCTTAGGTCAGAAACAACCCGGCCGGGAGCAGTAAAGACCTCTGCCAGGGCATTTAAGTTAGCGGATATTGCTGCATACTTCAACCGGTGGGATACGAACAGATCCATCGCATTGCTTACCGGGGTCATTATCCTGTGTGCAGGGCTGCTTACGGGTAATTATTATTACAGCAACATGGATAAGAAAAAGCGTACAGAAAAAAGTGCCGGGAATGCCGTCAACAGAGAATATCATGTAACCCTCCCGATAAATGAAGCACCCGCCCAAATACCCAAAAGTGCGGGTATTATTGAAGAGCAGCTGGTGAAAAGCAGTACACCTTATGTGCCGGTGACTGAATCAGGGCGGGAAAAGAAAGAAGATCCCGAAAGGGAAAAAACAAAGCTGCTGCCTGTGGAACAAACAAAGGATAACGAAAGTCAATCCCCTGATAAAAAAGAGGATCCGCAGGTAGAGGAAGCAACAAAAGAACCGCCGCCGCCCGCGCCAATCCCTTCCCCGAACCAGCCGGTGAGCGTTCCTGCCGGGAAAAAGATCAGTGTTATTTTAGACCAGGATCTGAGCTCTGAAGAAAAGCAAAAAGACGGCTCCATTGTTCGGCTTCACTGCAACGAGGATGTGGCAGCAGGAGGACGGGTGATCATTAAAAAAGGAGCGCCTGTTTATGGGAAAATCGTAGATGTAGTGCCGGCACACGGCAGGAGAAAAGCGCTTATCGGTTTTGTCATTCAACGGATACAGGCTACCGATGGAAGCAGCATCAGGCTGCAATCGGAACGGTTCAGGCTAAAAGGCAAGGGGGGCAATATGCCGGCTGTTTACAAAGAAGGCACGCCCTTTACTGTAATACTGGGCAGGGGAACGGTAAAGTGAAAGCATCACTATATTTTTACATGCGCCCAGTTCTCCCTGGTTTTGATACGGTGTATTTGCATGTCTGATACACCGTATTTTTCCGCAATATATTTGAGCGTATTTTTTTCTTTCAGCAGTTTTTTTATCGCTTTTACCTTTTTAACATCAAGTTTCTCACCCTTTGTTGTTGGATTTTCTTTGCGCCTTTTTATTGCAGCCTTCACCCGCGGATTCTTTCTATTGTGCGCCGACACTTCCTCCCGGGTAGCCCATTTGAGGTTGTTGTACTTATTGTTCTCATAATCATGATCAAGATGAATGATGAATTTTTGCCTGCCCCTGGGCCTGGGTAAAAAATGCTTTGCCACAAGGCGATGAACCAAAGCGGTATAGTATTCCCCGTTGAGCTTTTTTCGCCATATCGGATAATTGGCCTGCCTGCTCAGCCGCAATACAAACCCGTCCGACAGGCGCTTATTGTACTTTATTAATCTGCCATGATTGGAAATTGCATATTTGTACCAAACAGCTCCTTTAGATTCATGCTCGGGAAGGTCCTTCCAAACTTCATTCGGAAGCATTTTTACAGATTCTCTGATAGCCATTTTGTTTTATTTATGTCTGAATAAATCATTAGAGGTCCAAAAGCAATAATGTTTCCAACAGGAGACAGCCCTGCAAGTTCATAGAAAAGGGTTATTGATACCAACGGGATAAGGAGCCGTCCCGAAGTTACAACATCATAGAATATCAAGATCAATAACCGCAGTATTTGTTTTTGGGGTAAAACCGGCAGTCCTGTAAAAGAAAGGGTTGTTGCATAAGGCACGGCGCTCATATCTTGAGGCCTTCAACCAGTATGACGATCATATTTTTTTCGAGTTGTTCGGCCGAAATTTTTTGTTTGGAACGATGCCACGATTCGATACCACTTATGGCATGCAGCATGATCAATACTGCCGTAGGAGCGTCAATGGCTTTAACTTCTTTCTTCCGGATGCCCTCTTCTATAATAGCGGCTAAACGCTGGCGGTAGCTTTTTCGCTGAACTTTATAATTCGATAAATAGGGCTCCGAAAGATGCCGCCACTCTCTGTCGGCCACATATACATCTTCATAGTTATTTACGATATGCTGTATATGAAAGCGGAGAATGGCTTTGATCTTATCAATGGAATGTTGCTTGTTGCCCTCAATTTTTTCGAGGTGCTCAATAAAAATATTAGCCACCCTGAAACAAATATCCTGCAATATTTCGGCTTTGGATTGAATATGATTGTACAGGCTGGCCGCTTCCACCCCCACATCTTCAGCCAGGTCGCGCATGGATGTTCCGGCAAATCCTTTTTCCCTGAACAGCCGGGCCGCTTTGTTGATAATAACTTCCTTTTTCGTGCTGTTGCGCTGGGTTTTGATGGCAGGCATGTGGTATTTGAGATTTCTGATTTGAGATTTAAGAACCTTAGCGGTCGGTACCCGACGCAAGGAGGGTCAGACCGCTAAGGTATTGCCTGCCAGCCATGTAAGGACCAGTGCCCAGCAGAATTTTACATTTTTTAGTTTTCCTTTCACGCGCTCCTATGTTGTATTCCCTTCGAATTTCGGATTTGAAATTTCGATATTTATTTTTTTGATTCTTGTGATTTGTATTTTGGTTCTTTAGGGATTTCCGGCTTTTTATCCACCATCCTTCCAGGCCCATAAATGCATACAGGCATAGGTACGGTAAGGCGCCCATTTTTCTGATATCCTTACGATCTGTTGCCTGAAATCTTTTTTGTCTGCAGCATCCAGCTTATACAAACGCTTCATGGCAGTTTGGATACCCAGATCATCGGCCGAAAATACATCTTCCCGCTCAAGGGCAAACATCAGCAACATTTCTGCAGTCCACCTGCCCACACCTTTTATCTGCGTCACATACGTTATAACTTCTTCATTGCTCATAGCACTGAACTTACGGGTTTCCATTCCCTGCTCGGCTGCAAAGCGGGCTACATTAAGCACATAGCTGGCTTTGGCAGCAGACAGGCCAATGGAGCGCAAAACATCGAACGGTGTCTGGCTGATCTGCAATGCAGAGGGTTTTTTGCCCCCGTATAAGCCCAGAAAGCGTTTGTATATAATATCCCCCACTTTAACCGAGATCTGCTGGCTCATTATGGAAGCACACAGGTAGATATGGATATCCCTTCTTTTCTTTAACTGAAAAGGCGGCTGCACGTTGAGCAGCTTTTTCAGCTTCCTGTCTTTACACAAATGTGCCACATAATGCATCGGAGTAGCGTTTTAAATAATATTCCAGCTTACATTGCCGTCTTTCTCATCTTTTAATATGATGCCCAACTGCTGAAGTTCATTGCGTATTTTATCGGAGGTAGCGAAGTCTTTTTTTGCTCTTGCTTCCCTTCTTATCCGGATCAGCAACTGCAACACACTATCAAGCCGGCCGGTATCGGCAGTCTTATCATCTTTTAAGCCAAAAACATCAAGCAGGTAAGTTGTAAACTGCTTTTGCAGCAATTCAAAAGTAGATCTGCTAATACTGTTTAAGGAAATTTGCCCGCCTTTAAAAGAGTTGATAAGCGGCACCAGCTCAAACATATTGGCCAACACCTTTGCCGTATTAAAATCGTCACTCATTGAAATATCAAAATCAGCGATCAGTTCGCGGCAACGGCTGTCGGTTTCAACATTGGCGGCGTTCGGCTCAAGCGTTTGCGCCTGCAATTGCAGGCCCTCAAGATTCTCATATGCTTCCCACAGCCTTTTCAGTCCCTTTTCGGCAGCCTGCAAAGCTTCATTGCTAAAATCGAGCGTGCTCCTGTAATGCGTTTGCAGCATAAAAAAGCGCACCGTCATTGGCGAATAGGCTTTTTCAAGCAGGGGGTGGTCGCCTGTAAACAACTGGCCGGGAAGAAAGCCGTTGCCGGCAGTTTTGCTCATTCTTGCGCCATTAACAGTAAGCATATTGGTATGGATCCAGTAATGGGCCGGACTAACATTATAGCATGCCTGTGATTGTGCAATTTCGTTGGTATGATGCGTTGCCGCAAGATCCATTCCCCCGCCATGAATATCGAACTGTTTGCCCAGGTATTTTTCACTCATTGCCGAGCATTCTATATGCCAGCCCGGGAAACCCATGCCCCAGGGCGAAGGCCATTGCATTAAGTGCTCCGGCTTTGCCTTGATCCATAATGCAAAATCGAGCCGCCCCTTTTTTTCATCCTGACCGCCCAGCTCACGTGTGCCTTCAAGCAGGTCTTCCAGTTTCCTGTTGGTAAGAATTCCATAGGGCTTTTCCTTATTGTATTTCTCCACGTCAAAATAAACCGTACCATCAACTACATATGCATAACCATTGCTGATGATGTGCTTTACCATTTCAATTTGCTCGGAAATATGGCCTGTTGCTGTAGGCTCAATGGTAGGCGGAAGGTTGTTGAACAATTCCATCACCTTATGGAATCCAAGGGTATATTTCTGAACGATTTCCATAGGTTCCAGCGCTTCGAGCCGCGCCTTTTTTGAAAATTTGTCATCGCCTTCATCCCTGTCGCCCTCGAGGTGCCCCGCATCTGTTATATTGCGTACATATCTTACTTTGTAACCCAGATATTTTAAGTAGCGGTATATGATATCAAATGAAATAAAGGTACGGCAATTGCCAAGATGTACATCGCTGTAAACCGTGGGACCACATACATACATGCCCACGTGCCCGGGTGTAATAGGAGAAAACACTTCTTTTTGCCTGGTCAATGAATTGTAAACCTTCAGTTCCGCCATAGCCTGGTTTAATATTGTTGTATGTTTATTGCAAATATAAACGGAATAATATTTCAGCGTTAATCCATATTTAAAGCGGAAAAACAGCGCTCAGTTATTCTGCAGGCGAACATCTGCTACCACAGGTATATGATCCGACAGAATTATGGGGATCCTTGTGCATTGCTCCACAGTGAAGCGGGGATCTGCAAAAATATAATCAATCCTTAGAGAAGGCAACCGCCGCATAAAATTGGAAGAAAAGCTATAGTAGGTTTGACCGAAACCAAATCCTTTGGCAATGAATGCGTCTCTTTTTTTATCTTTTACCGAGAAGTAAGCATAGGATCCGGGCACATCATTCAGATCGCCGCAAAAAATTTCAGGATAAGTGCTTTCATCCAATTGCCTGCGTATAAGATCCGTTTGTATGCCCCGCATCTTAAAAGCAATGCGCATTTTCCGTACAATGTTTTTTGAAGCATCAATTCTTTCATTGGCATCGTTCCTGATCCTGGAAAGATCGCTGTAATCTTCCGGCATAAACCGGTAGGATTGCAAATGGCCCGTGAAGATCCTTATGGTATCGTTGTGGCATACAATATCGGCACTCAGCAGACTTTCCACATCGTCACCCGCATTTTGCGGCATAATGGTTTTCGAGGAATCGATGATCGGGCACTTTGAAAAAATAGCTGTCCCGCTGCGGTTGTCTTTATATCTTTCAAAATCGCCGGGGAAATAATAGTACCGGTACCCCATGTTCCTGAGAACCGACAGGTTATTGAACCATTTAACGTTTTCTATGCTGTAAAATTCCTGGATGGCTATTACATCCGGGTCGTAATCGCGTATAACACCCAATATACTTTCGCGGTGAGCGATCCGTGTTTCCCTGTTTTTAATATGCTCAGACGGAAAAAAGCCCTTGATATTCCAGGTCATTATGCGTAAAGTGCCCACTTCTTTTTTTGTCTTATCGAATGAGCTCAGCGGGTGAAAAGCAAAAACCGCAGAAATATTGTTCCAGCCGAGTAACAAAGCAATTATACCAGGCCAGCTCCACCGCGACCCCGCCAGTAACCAGCCTCCCAAAAAAACACACAGTGCAATGAACAAATAAGGGAAAGCCAGCCCGAAAAAACCAAAGACCCACCAGGTGGCCGGATTCAGAAAAGGCGACAGGCAGGCAGCCAGGAAAAAAACAATGATAACAATATAAATAATAAGTAAGATGCGCCTGATGAATTTACGGAACATGCAGTAAAATTATAAATCTTCCTCACCCGCCCGGCGCAATATCTCTTTCTCGTCGGATGAAAGACTGCGAAAACCGGTTTGGTTGATCTTATCTAATATTTCGTCAATGCGCTGCTGACTCAGGTTGGGTTTCTTTTTATATGGCGGTTTACCGTGCGTATCGTAAAACATGCTGCGCCTTACCGAATCCCGCCGGGGTTCTTTGTCGGGGTTAAATAAATCGAAAAACCAGTCATAAATGGCATTCATCCATCTCCCCATATCCTGCCCTTTGTCGAGCCGGTTCACAAATACAAAGCCCATGGCCGCGCCCGCCACTTCGGCGCCGTAAGCGGCAGGGTTACCAAAAGATGTTCCTGCAAAATTGATCACTGCATAAATCAGGGTCAATATCCATAAAGGTATACCCCCATTAAGCATGGGAAAAATACGATAGCGGGGCGCTGCAACGGTAGCCGCAACGGCTATACACATTACACAGGCGTTGGCGCCGGCCAGTGCCATAGTTGAAACACCAGGCACCAGCGAAGGAATAAGGTTGCTGCATAAAATATAGGCCAGGGCTCCCGCAAAGCCACCATAAATATACAGGGGAGCCAGTTTCCGGCTGCCGAACAGGCTTTGGATAATGAACCCAAAAGCCCATAGCCAAAGCATATTGGCGATAAGACTCCATATATCAATATGGGAAAACATGAAGGTAACAACGGTCCAGGGACGGGTGATCAATTTGCCTGTACCGGCAGGCAGTATGAACCAGGCTGCTACCTCCGACTGGTAGCGGGAAAGATCAATATCCGAAAGCTGGTATATGGAACGGATAAAGAAAAGAACAGCAGTAACCAGTATATTCAGAATAATAATCCGCACCAATGCATCATTATCCGCACCAAAAAAAACCTTTTTTGTTTTTGTTTGTTCAAGCACCCCCATACTTAAAAAATTTACGCTTCAAATCGGTGTTAAGTCAGGCAAATTGTGAAACAAGTGAGCGGATTAAGCTGAAAGCAATGTACCGCTTCTCACGTTCAATGTTTGACCCGGCTCCGGCCCCGTAAAATTACTAATAAAATCTTCTGCGCCTGGTTTTATTCCAGTACAACACCAGCAAAAAGCCTACCAGAGCGCCGCCCAGGTGCGC
>NZ_DAOMOZ010000222.1:0-7596 GCF_035444585.1 Agriterribacter sp. | reverse complement strand
TAATATAATGCGTATCTACCGGGTTGTTGATCCAGTCGCGGATCGCTTCATTGGTGGCATCTTTGAGGGTTTTACTCCCGCTGGTTGCAGGTATAACTTTTGCACCCAGCATATTCATACGGGCCACATTGGGCGCCTGCCTTTCAATGTCTTTTTCACCCATATACACCACGCACTGCATATTCATTAAAGCACATACCGTTGCCGTAGCCACACCATGTTGCCCCGCGCCGGTTTCGGCTATTATGCGGTGCTTGCCCAACCGCCTTGCCAAAAGCAACTGACCAATGGTATTGTTGATCTTATGGGCACCGGTATGATTGAGGTCCTCTCTTTTTAAAAAAATAGTTGCGCCATGCTTTTCGCTCAATCTTTTTGCATGGTATAGCGGCGAAGGCCGGCCTACATAATCCTTAAGCAAAGCCCTGAACGCCTTCTGAAAATCATCTTCATACATTATTTTCAGGTACTGGCTTTTCAACTCTTCCACATTGGGATACAACATCTCGGGAATGTAAGCTCCGCCAAATCCTCCGTAGTAGCCAAAGATATCCGGCTGCTCAAACGTGCCTTTATATTTGGCTAATGCTATTGTTCTGTTGATCATTGTACACTTGTTTAAGTTAATTCAAAGTTTAAAACTTTGAAGAACATAGAGTGTACGAAGTCAGAGACTTCGTACAGCAGAATTTCGTACAGCAGAATCTGTAACGCTATGCGAAGTCTCCGACTTCGCATTTCTTATGTTCTTCATAGTCTCCGACTATGTTTATAATATTTCCACATCAACTATTCCCTGCCCGCCCGCGTAATTCGCAGCGCTTGAATACACATAATCTTCCGCATGATTTACAATGCCTGCCCTTACCGGGTTCTCATGAATATAATTGACCTTCACCTGAGTAAACCCCGGGCTGAAACATTCCTCCGGGTGATTACCATTTGTCCATATCTGATAATTTTCATTCCTGCTGTTCCTTGTTCCGTAATATTTAAACTGGTGCAGCATCCACAACCTCCTGCTTTCAGCATCACTCTGAATAATTGGCATCATGGTATGATGGGTATGCTTTTTAAAGTCTCTTATAATATCACTCAAGGTGATTTCCCTGTTTCCCGCCCGGGCAATTAAATGTACATGGTTACTCATCACAACAAAAGCATTTAACACCAATCCTTTCTTCAACTGGCAATGTTTAAACGAATCCATAAGAATATCCTTATATATTTTTCGCGTAAACAAATCAATCCAGCCACAAACCGTAAACGTAAGAAAATGGGTAGCAAACTGATCGCGGATGGCATAGCCATCCCTGAAAATGGTGTTATTCATAAGTGCAAAGTTTTAAACTTTGAAGAACATAGCGTATACGAAGTCAGAGACTTCGTACAGCAGCTATGCTATAAATCAGCTACGCAGCGCTTCCAGCAGCTTTCTTACTTTTCCCATATCCTTTATTCCGGGACTGCTTTCCAGCTTGCTGTTCACATCCACTGCAAAAAGGTTTTCGCCATGCTTACCGGCAGCAAACGAACGTAAGGCGCCCGCATCTTCTACACCAATACCTCCACTCAGTAAAAATGGTTTTTTAATGTGTACGCTATCCAATATATGCCAGTCAAATTTTTTTCCGCTACCTCCATAATTGAACCAATCCGTATCAAATAAAAACAGATCACTTACCGTTCTGTACTCTCTTATTTTCCAGTCTATGTTATCACCTTCTTTGATCCGGAATACTTTTATTGTTGGCACCTGTTCGCTTATCCGCTCACAAAGCCGTGGCGATTCATCGCCATGCAACTGCACCATGTGCAACCCGTACTTCTCTACATAACCCATTACCTCATCATACCCGTCATTCACAAAAACACCTACTTTATTGATCTTTAATTTCGCCTTTTTTAATTCTTCCCCGTCAATACGCCCTACAACATATCGCGGCGATTTGTGGTAAAAGATAAACCCTGCGAACTCAATGCCCATTTCATCCATGGCATACACCTGGCTTAACTGCGTGTTTCCACAAACTTTTATGCGCATGGTCTTTAGCTTTTAAGTTGCTCAACAAATGCGGCAAAAGCAATCGCCGGGTCGGGTGCTTTCATAAAATTTTCACCAATTAAAAATCCTTTGTAATCATGTTCCTTCAGCTCCTTTATTGTTTTCACATCACTTATTCCACTCTCGGAGATCTTTATTTTATCAGCCGGTATTAAGTTACCCAGGTATACCGATGTTTCAATGCTCACTTCAAATGTTTTGAGATTGCGGTTGTTTACGCCAACAATATCCACTTCATCACAAATATGTTCCAGCTCCTCTTTACTATGTATCTCCAGCAACACTTCCAGTCCGAGGTTTTTTGCTGTTGAGGCTAATGTTTTTACCTGGGCCGGCGTTAAGTTAGCGGCAATCAGCAAGATCACATCCGCCCCAACAGCTTTCGCTTCCACTACCTGGTATGCATCAATTATAAAATCTTTTCGCAAAACAGGAATATTACTGATCCTTGCTTTTTTAAGATCATCCAGGCTCCCGCCAAAAAAACTTTCATCTGTTAACACAGACAGCCCTGATGCGCCATGTTGTGTATAGGCCGTGGTAACAACAGCCGGGTCAGCATCTGCATTGATCCATCCTTTTGAAGGTGATTTTCTTTTAAATTCTGCTATGATGCCTGTTTTACTCTCATCCAGTAAAAACCTCCGCAACGAAAGCGGCGTCTTTGAAAACCATTCCGCCTGTTCCAGCACTGCAGCCGGGGTTTGCTGCTTCCGCTGCGCCACTTCAACTTTTTTTTGTTTAACTATTGTTTCTAAAATATTCATATTAGGTATCAGGTTTCAGGTCACAGGTGCATGGGTGTGCCCTCCTTCTGTCGGGCGCCGGGTGCATCGTTTCTACATTTCAATTCTTTACTGCATCGTCTTCAGCTTCTTCAGTACCCCCAAAGCCCTTCCGCTCTCCAGACTTTCTACGGCTGCAAGATACGCATCATTATAGTCTGCATAAGCGCCTGTACAGTGCAATGCCATTGCCGCATTGGCCAGTACTACCGCATTTTGCGCCCAGGTGCCCTCGCCCTTTAATATGGTCATAAACAATCTGGCAGCTTCCTCAGCCGTAGCGCCACCATAGATATCTGTTGCACTCACCATACGTTTGCCCAACTGCTCCGGCGTCATAATGCGTTCGCCTTCTTTTGTTATTACTTTGGTGTCATTGGTCAGCGATATCTCATCATACCCGTCGAGACTATGAATGATCGTAAACGCTTTACCGGTTTGCTGCAGCAGGTAATTGTATATCCGCGCCATTTCCAGGTTATATACACCCACCAGTTGAAAGTTGGGATTGGCCGGATTGACCATAGGACCCAGCATATTGAAAAAAGTGCGGATACCGAGGTTTTTGCGTATAGCACCAACGGCTTTTAGCGCCGGATGAAAAAGCGGTGCATGCAAAAAGCAAATATTTGTTCCTTCCACTTCCTTTTCCAACGCACTGATATCCGATTTAAAACGGTATCCCAGTTGTTCCATTACATTGGAGGCGCCGCTTACAGAAGTAGCGCCATAATTGCCGTGTTTGGCTACTTTTTGTCCGGTACCCGCAACAATAAAGCAGGCCAACGTTGAAATATTAAACGTGTTTTTGCCATCTCCCCCTGTGCCCACAATATCGGTTAAGCCGTAACCATCCAACCGAACAGGCACGCATAACTCCAGCAGCGCATCCGAAAAGCCCTGCAGTTCCTCAATGGTTATGGTGCGCATAAGGTATACCGTTACAAATGCAGTTACCTCACTTTCGTTATACGCGCCTTTGGAAATATTTACCAGCACCTCTTTGGCCTGCAGCCGTGAAAGCGTTTTGTATTCGAACAGGTATTGTAATATTTTTTTCATGCCTGTGCCCATACAGGGGAATTTTTAATTGTGAAATCAAG
Source organism: Agriterribacter sp. (assembly GCF_035444585.1). Classification (GTDB taxonomy): domain Bacteria; phylum Bacteroidota; class Bacteroidia; order Chitinophagales; family Chitinophagaceae; genus Agriterribacter. The sequence goes on along the minus strand of NZ_DAOMOZ010000222.1, from coordinate 3,643 downwards.
CTTATGCTATTTATCCTTTATGCTCCCGGATGCGCTTAGCCAGTTTCGCATGATCTTCTCTCCATCGGGCGTCAATACGCTTTCGGGGTGAAACTGAACCCCCTGCACATCATATTGCTTATGCCTTAATGCCATTATATAATTATTTTCATCCCGTGCCGTTACCTCTAATTGTTCGGGTAAGCCATCATCGCTTACTATCCAGCTATGATACCGGCCTACTTCAATCGCAGCAGGCAGGCCTGCAAACAGTTCGGGCTGCTTATCATTGAATAATGTAACAGACGTTGCCACCCCATGATACACCGTGCTTAAATTAACCAGGTGGCCTCCAAAAGCCTCAGCAATAGCCTGGTGTCCCAAACATACGCCCAGTATGGATTTTGAAGCTGCGTACTGTTTAATCAATGGTAATAATAATCCGGCTTCTCCGGGTAATCCCGGTCCGGGTGAAAGGATGATCTTATCGTACTCATCCACTTTATCAAGACTGATCTGGTCATTGCGGTATACATCTACTTTTTGATGCAATATTTTTTCCACGAGGTGCACCAGGTTGTAGGTAAAGGAATCATAGTTATCAAAAACCAATATTTTCATTGCCTGTTTGTTTGTAATTTGTAGTTTATCATTTTGTTACTCACTATTCACAACTCACCTTTCACCTTTCACTTCTCTCTTCAGATCCGTTCCGCAAGCTCCACGGCTTTCTTCAATGCGTTTAATTTGTTGTTCACTTCCTGTAATTCGTTTTCTGGTTTTGATGCAGCCACTATACCTGCTCCTGCCTGTGAAACCAGGGTATTGCTCCTGCTTAAAAAAGTGCGGATCATAATGGCATGATTGCAACTGCCGTTAAAACCCATGAAGCCGATAGCCCCCCCATAGTAGCTCCGCGAAGTAGGTTCGTATGCATCAATCAGCTCCATGGCTCTAAACTTGGGTGCCCCGCTTAAAGTGCCTGCAGGGAAAGTGGCAGCCAGCAAATGAAAAGGATTGGTTCCTGCTTTTACCTTGCCGTTTACTTCACTCACCAGATGAATAACATGTGAATAGTATTGTACCTGCCGGTAATGCTTCACCTTTACTTCATCGCAAAGGCGGCTCAGGTCGTTCCGGGCCAGGTCAACAAGCATCACGTGCTCCGCATTTTCCTTGGCATCAAGCAACAATTGTTCTGCCATTTTCTGATCCGTTTCGTCGTCGCCGCTTCTTTTGAATGTGCCTGCTATAGGATGCACCACCGCTTTCCCGTCCTTAATGATCAACTGGCTTTCGGGAGACGAGCCCATGAGCTTGTAATCGCCGTAATCAAAATAAAAAAGATAGGGCGAAGGATTTATATTCCGCAGGGCGCGGTACACATTAAATTCGTCACCTGTAAAACCCTGTGCAAAACGCCTGCTCAATACAATCTGAAATACATCTCCGCGATAGCAGCTTTGTATTCCTTTTTCTACCATTTGCCGGTAGGCTTCATCTGTCATGTTGGAAGTTTCACTGCCGCTTGCACTGAATGGAAATACCGGTACATCCTTGCTCCTGATCAGGGATTCTACTATTTCCACTTCGCTGGCTAAGCCGGGAATCATATTCTCGCAGATGTACATTTCATTTTTAAAATGATTGATGGCAATAACGTACTGGTATAAGCGGTAACGCATGAGCGGTATGGGCGCAAACGGTGAGTGATCTGAAGTGCCCGCTGAATGGCGATTGGAAAAGGTGATGGTATCAAAAAACTGAACAGCGTCAAAAGTAGCATAGCCGTATAATCCCTGAATGGCAGCAACGATTTTATCCGGCGACTGCTCCACATCAAAGCGCTGCATAAAATCCCACAGCATGGCAGGCACTTCTGCCGGATCATTTACCGGCAGCCGTTCCGGCTTTTGCCCCGGCAGCTTAAATTCAATTGACCGCTGACTGGTGATCTCCATTCCGGCAATGGCGTTGATGCAGATAAAGGAAAAGCTGTTTTCTGCGGTGTGATAGTCGGTGCTTTCCAGTAAAATGGTATCGCGGAAACGGTCTCTCACCCTTAAGTACATGCCCACCGGCGTATACACATCGGAGAGCATTTTTTTGAACTGCGTTTTTATTGCAACTTTCTTCATAACAGCCTTATTCGATTTTCATAAAAAAACCCCGGTGATCACCGGGGCCTGAATATTGTAATATACCAAATACGATAACAGCATTACAAGCCCCATAAAGAGTTTGTATGCCACCACCAGTATTTATTTGTATTATTTTTCATGACTGAGGCACAAATGTCTATGCTTTTTTGTTAAAAAAAAAATTTTGACTTAGTTTTTCAGAATTATTTTCAACTATCCCCAACGCTTTATCTCCAATGGCTCAAAAAAGATTGCTCTCACTCGACTTCCTCCGCGGTTTGATCATGGTTTTGCTGGCACTGGAAGCCGCAGGATTATACCACGTGCTGAATGATGCCGCCGAAGGAAGCTGGTGGCACAATATAACCATACAGTTCGACCATCATAAATGGAACGGACTGCGGTTCTGGGACCTTATACAACCGGGCTTTATGTTCATTGCAGGTACGGCCATGGCTTATTCACTGCATAAACAGCAGCAGAACGGCGTTCCCTGGCAGCAGTCGTTCCGTAAAGCGCTGAAAAGAAGCGGATGGCTTTTTTTCTGGGGTGTATTAGACTATGCCGTAAGAAAAGATGGACTTTCGTTTGAGCTATGGAATGTGCTGACCCAGCTCTCTTTTACCATGCTTGTGGCTTTTTTGATCTTCAGGCTGAGCACTAAAACCCAAATGATCATTTGCGTTGGTATATTGTTGCTCACAGAAGCCTTATACCGTTTTACCAACGTGCCGGGGTTTGATCAGCCGTTTACCGACCAGCACAACTTTGGGAACTATGTTGATCTTTTATTAATGAATAAAATCAATAGTGGCGGATGGGTAGCCATCAATTGTATTCCCACAGCCGTGCATACCATTGCCGGGGCTCTTGCCGGCAAACTGTTATTAGGTCAAAGCGCCCACAAAGCAAAGCAGCTACTGATCTGGGCAGCAGTTTGCCTGGTGGTGGGGTTTGGTTTAGACTGGCTCCATATAACGCCAATCATTAAGCGCATTGCTACCACTTCTTTTACACTGGCTTCATTGGGCTGGTGCCTGCTGGCATTGGCCGCCTGTTACTGGTGGATTGATATACGCAATCACCGCAGGCATCTTTTATTTTTTACAGTGGTGGGCATGAACTCTATTTTCATTTATTTGTTCTTCGAGATCGTAGGACACAGGTGGTTCAATGATTATGTTACCGCCATTACCAACGGATTGATGGACATGGCGCATTTCCCGGAATTTTTGATGAACCTGATCACCAGCCTCATCATTTTTGCATTGGAATGGGGGTTGTGCTATTTTTTATATAAGAAGAAGATATTTTTTAAACTGTAAGATTGAAATACGAGAGGTAAGCACCAAATAACAAATCACAAAGGTGCGGTCGGCACCCGACGCAGGAGGGTCAGCACCGCATCTGAACGCAAGGCACCAAATAACAAATCACAAGAAACATACAAAATTCAAATCCGAAGCCATAAGCGCTAAATCCGAAGAATACAACAACAAACTAAAATCCGGAGATGCGGTCGG
>NZ_DAOMOZ010000221.1:0-7672 GCF_035444585.1 Agriterribacter sp. | reverse complement strand
GTTAGATCTACTGGTATATACACCACAGGTCATTCTTACCACTTCAAAAACCGAATATGCGTATGACGCGTTCCAGTACAATGTTACCGATTATCTTAAGAAGCCGTTTACCTATCAGCGCTTTTTGGAAGCGATACAAAAAGTAAGTAAAAAAACAGAGCAGCTAAATGGCGGCTCCGAGCAGGATCACATGTTCATCAAAACCGATGGCAAACTGATCCGCCTGCACAATGATGACATTCTTTTTATCGAAAGCATGGGCGACTATGTAAAGTTCATTACCCCGGCAAAGAAATATATTACCCACAATACCATCAAAAACTTAGAGACCAAGGTAAACCCACAGGTGTTCATGAAAGTGCACCGCTCCTATATTGTGAATTTTACCAAGATCAATGATATACAGGAAAATGTTTTATTTATAAACGGCAACATGATACCCATCAGCAAAACCCATAAATCGGGTGTGATGCAGAAGATCAATATTTTGTAAACATTTTTTCGGCTATCCGCGCATCATGTCCGTAAATGTCGTCCCTGAAATTCAACACCCCTTTTGAATCTACCCAGGCGGTAAAATAGCCGATAAACACCTTTACCGGCTCTTCCAGCGTAACATATCTTTCTTTACCGCTGTTCATAGCCGCAGTTATTTTTGATGCAGTCCAGGCGCTGTCTTTCCGCAAAAGAAATTCGGCTAACTTCCGGGGTTCATTTAACCGTATGCACCCATGACTGAACGCCCTTTTTGTTTCGCCGAACAAACTTTTCTGGGGCGTGTCGTGCAGGTAAATATTATAGCTGTTGGGGAACAAAAACTTTACCCTGCCCAACGAATTATTGGGGCCGGGCTTTTGCCGCACTACAGGTATGGTGCCCGAATAGCCCGTGATCTCCATATTATGCCGGGCAATATAATTTTTATTCTTTGCTATGCCGGGCATAATTTCATTCTTTACAATGCTCGCAGGTACATTCCAGTAAGGGCTGAATACAACATATTTTAAGTTGCCGCTAAAAACAACCGTATTGTGCTGTGTGGTTCCCACCACCACGTTCATGCTGAACGAAAGGCTCCCGTTTTCAAATACATGCAGTTTAAAGTCAGGAATATTCACCAGCAGGTAGTCGCTGTTTATTTCAGCAGGAACCCATCGCATTCTTTCCAAATTGATCAGCATCTTACGGATAGCAGCCTGTGGCGGCTCGTTCATTTTACGAAGCGTGGCAGCGCCTATAATACCATCGGGCTGCATTCCGTTCCTCAATTGAAATTTTTTAACGGCTGCTTTTAAGGAGTCGTTAAACAACAGGGAACTGTCTGCTGAAGGCATGTCCTGCAAAAGCATCAACCGGTGCTTTATGGCGGCAATAATAGTCCCTGTGTCGCCCTGCTCCAGTTTTTTCCGGGTAGTAACAAGCGGTGGCCACGCTCCCGATCTTTCCATTGCATAATAATCAAGGAGCTTTTGCTTCAGGCGCTGGTAATAAATATTTACGGGCTCATAGCTTGACACTTTTTCACCCTTATGCACAATGAGGGAATCCAGCAGGGCCACTTCATCTATTTTTTTACGCGGGATATACCATTTCAGGTCGGCTGCATTTAAATTACTGTCGCCCTGATAGGCTTTGGCAGCATAACGGAAAAACTGCGTAGTAAGCGATAACTCTGCTTTCAAACGGTTGCTGTCGGTTAAGGGAACAAAATGCCCTCCGGTTTTCAGGGTATCGAACACCTGTTGCAACACCGGGTTGTATAAGCTGCTGTCCCCGCTGTACGCTATATAATCGCTTTGCAAATTCAAAAAATTGTAAGCCTGTTCGGCGGGACCATCATTGAAAAACCAGGCATACTGGTAATTGCGTGCGTTATAAAAACTGCGGAACCGGTTGGCCATAGTATCTGAATACTGCTGTCGCTGAATGTACTGCTCCAAAGCAATGCTGTCAAAAAACAATTGGGTATAAGCATTGGACACGGTAATGGTAGTATCCCTTTGTTCAACTACCGGAGCTGTATGCTCACGGTTATGACATGCCACAAAAAGACAGGATAGCGATATTACAAATACAATACGCTGCTTCATATCAAAAAATTGGTGATCAATGTTGATTCTGCTTCCGAAGCCCATCTTTATAAGTCCCGCAATCACTGTTGCTTAAATATGGACTATTCTTCTTCGGCCATACCGGGTCTTCTTTTTCGGGTTCGTTGCACGGCCGCTTCATAACGCCAGTCGGCTATCTTGCCGGGATCCCCGCTCAGCAAAATTTCCGGCACCTTCCAGCCCCTGTAATCAGCAGGCCGCGTATATACCGGTGGTGCCAGCAAGTTGTCCTGGAAGGAATCAAAAAGTGCGGAAGTCTCATCATTTAAAACACCCGGCAGCAACCGCCCTATTGCATCTACCAATACAGCGGCAGGCAGCTCGCCTCCGCTCAGCACATAATCGCCTATTGAAATTTCTTTCGTTATAAAATGCTCACGCACTCTTTCGTCAATGCCTTTATAATGGCCGCAGATCAGCAGTAAATTTTGCTGTAAAGAAAGTTGATTGGCTGTTTTTTGATTGAACTGTTCACCATCGGGAGTGAGATAGATGATCTCATCGTAAGTCCGGCTTTGGGATAAATGTTCAATGGCATTCACCAGCGGCTCGCACATCATTACCATTCCTGCACCGCCCCCGTACTGGTAATCATCTACCTGCCCGTAAGCATTTACAGCCCATTGCCTTAACCGGTGCACGCCCACCTGCAGCAATCCTTTATCTTTCGCCCGTTTCATTATGGAATGGGAGAGCGGGCTTTCTAACAGTTCCGGCAATACAGTGATGATATCTATGTGCATACCACAAAGATAAAAGCCGTAATCATTATTCGTTCATTTTACTACTTTTGCCGCACGTATGAATATTATAACCAAAGTACTAACTGCCATTTTGCTCATAAGCACTTCTTTTGCGCAGGCTCAGGAAATAGAGTTAGACCCCATTACGGTAACTGCTACCTTAAGCCAGAAAAGAGCTTCAGAAACAGGGCGGAATATTACCATACTAAAAGGCGAACGCATTAAAAACCTGCCGGTACACTCCTTGGACGAATTGCTTCGCTATGTGCCCGGCGTGGAAATACAGGCCCGCGGACCTATGGGTTCGCAGAGCGATATCGTGCTGCGTGGCGGCACATTCCAGCAGGTGCTGGTCATATTAGACGGCATGCGGCTGAATGATCCCAACACCGGTCACTTCAACAGCTATATCCCCATTTCACCGGCTGAAATAGAAAGGATCGAGATCCTGAAAGGCGCCTCTTCCGCCATTCACGGCGCCGATGCGGTAGGAGGTGTAATTTATATCATCACCAAATCATTTGCCGCTAAACAGAACGAGGAGAAAACAAATGTCTCGGCAGGCATTTCCGCAGGCGAATATGGCTTTTTAAATGCCGATGCCGGCTTTTTCTACAGCAAAAACAACCTTAGCATTGGTGGTGGCATATTAACCAATAATGCAAACGGTGTGCAGCAAAGAGGTGCCAAAGGTTTTTTTCATAATACCACAGCATCGGTTTCGGCCAATTACCATCTCAGCTCCAAATGGAATATCGCGTACCGCACGGCATACGATAACCGCGATTTTGCAGCGCAAAATTTCTATACCAGCTTTTTGTCTGATACCGCAACAGAACAGGTATCTTCTTTGTGGAACCAGGTAAGGATCGGCTATCATACCAAAAAACAAAGTCTCTCCATTGATGCAGGCTTTAAATCGGCAAATGATCATTACAGGTACAACAGCAGCTCGGCAGCCAATGAAAACATTTCAAGATTATTCCAGGCACTGCTGCTCTACCAAAACCAGTTGGGTGCAAAAACCATGCTCGTCACCGGGTTGAATTACCAGAAAAAAACGATCCGTTCCAACGACAGGGGCAACCACTCTTTGTATATGGCATCACCGTTCGTTTCCGTTTCGCAACAAATTGCACAACATTTTTTAGTGCGTCCCTCCGCGCAATGGGTGCTGTTTGAGAAAATTTCTGCCGAGCTCGTACCGCAGCTTGATCTTTCCTACAAAATACGCCGCCTGCAATTGCGGGGCAGCGTTGGCAAAACCATCAGGGACGCCGATTTTACGGAACGCTATAACAATTACAACAAGGCGCTCGTTACAAGCGGCAGGATAGGCAACCCGGGGCTTAAAGCCGAAAGATCGTTCAGCTATGAAGCGGGAGCCGACTGGTTTTTGCAGGACAAGCTAAAAGTTTCCGCTACTTTCTTCCAGCGCTTTCATCAGCGGCTGATTGATTACAGCACTACATCCTATAACGAAATGCCGAGAAAAGATAATCTTTCACCTGCAGGCGTATATGCCCTGGCAAAGAATATTGCTGCGGTAAATACTTCGGGTTTTGAAACGGATATTCAGTATATACATACATTGAATGAAAAGCAAAGCATTACCGCATCTGCCGGACTGGTATGGCTCAACAGCAAAAGCAGCGATACAGTTCCCTCTTTTTATATTTCTTCGCACGCCAGATTCCTCACCAATTTTTCTGTTGTTTACCAGTGCCATAATTTTACTGCAAGCGTTAATGGCTTATACAAGAAAAGACAGGAGCAATCCGCTGCTGCGATTCACGCCAGCATAACGCCCGATTATTTTATAATGAACGCTAAATTAGACTACGCATTTTTTCAAAAAGCATTGTCTGTTTTTATACAGGCAGATAATATTTTCAACAGGCAGTACAGCGACTTACTGGGTTCTCCGATGCCCGGCAGGTGGCTGATGGGAGGTGTAAAGTGGCAATGGAGCAAAGGAAATTAATACCCGGCTTACAGCCGAACTTCATCGTTACCGGATAAATATGTTCCAACAAAACCATAGTACCTTACTGCAGATAATCACCCTCACGTTTTAGATTGAGCCGGTATTTATTGAAAATACTGTTCTTGGTAACAAAACCCAGGTATTTGTTATGAAGATCAACAACAGGCAAAACGCGTAAGTCCTGGCTATCCATAATCTGCATAACGTCAAACATCTGCATATCAACCGGTATTACCTTTTGGGCAGGTTGCGCAATATCTTTGATAAGCCTGTAGCGATCTGTTTCATTATCGCTTAACAGGTATTCGAGCAACTGATCGCTGAACAACAGTCCGGTTAATATACCTGCAGTATCTACCACAGGAAAAACGTTCCTGTTTGTATGAATAATGTCGGACCTCCGGCCTTCCAGCGTATCCTCGGGATGCAGGATGACAAAATCCTTTTCGAGGATATATTTTAGCTTGATGCTCCTTAAAACACCATTATCTTTATTTTCCTGTGATAAAAGCGTTCCCTGCTCCGCCAGCGTTTTAGTATAAATAGAATATTTTAAAATAGCCTTGTTAATAAAATAGGCGATAGCAGAAACGATCATTAAAGGTACCATCAGCGTATAGCCCCCCGTAATTTCAGCGGCCAGAAAAACACCGGTAAGCGGCGCATGCATCACCCCGCTGATAGAGGCTGCCATCCCAGCGATCATAAAATTGGTTACATTTAAATGCACCATGCCCGTTTGGTTAAGTCCAAAGGAGAAAACAAAACCCAACAGACCTCCTACTACCACGCTGGGGCCAAACATACCCCCATTGCCACCGCTGGCCATGGTAATAACACTGGCAAATGTTTTACCAAGCATTGACAAGGCGCCAAATAAAACCAATGCCCACCCGATATGCCGGTATTGCGAAAAGAGGCTGTTGCCCAGAAGCGATCCAAAATTACCGTCAAGCAGTTGCTGTATGGTGATATATCCTTCCCCGTAAAGCGCCGGCAATAATGCGATCAGTACACCTAAACATATACCGCCTATCCATGCTTTGGCATATGCATTTCTGATACGGTTGAACTTTTTAAAGAGCAGGCTGTTCAGCCGGCTGTAGAATACAGAATAAAAACCCACGATTATACCCAGGGCTAAGTAATACCAAAAAGCATCCCTTACCCAGTCTTTGGCTACAAGCACAAAAAGTGGTTCATTGTAGATGATGTTAGAAATTACCGATGCAAAGGCCGAAGAGATAAGGAGGGGAATAACAGCAGGAATAGAAAACTGTGGAAGGATTATTTCAATAGCAAAGATCATTCCTGCCACCGGGCTATTGAAGGCTCCCGATATACCGGCGGCTGCCCCGCAGGCAAGCAGCAAGGTTGTTTCCCTGTAATTAAGCCCAAAAAACCTGCCGATATTCGATCCAATCGCCGAGCCGCTAGCTACTGCCGGCGCTTCGAGCCCGGCGGATCCGCCAAGCCCAACCGTTAATGCACTGGATACGATCTGGCTGTAAATATTATGAAAATCAATTTTACCCGAATTACGCGATATATTGTGCAGGATGGCCGGAATACCGTGCTGAAACTTATGCTTTCTTATAAATATGCGGATATAAATGATCGTTAGCAGGATACCTATTAACGGGAAAAAAAGATACAGATAATATTTGTATTCCCAGTGAAGCTCGTTTTGAAGAAAATTTGCAATGAAATGAGTAAGCTGTTTCAAAATAGAGGAAGCGATGCCACCCATAACCCCCACGACTCCGGCAGCCAAAATTAAAAAATTGTTTTTGGAGATATTTTGTTTACGCCAGTCGTTTATTTTATCAAGGTATTTTAGTAATCGCTGATACATCTGAGGTATATAAAAGTGTGTTAAGTAAATGAAAATACGGACCGAACAGACAGCCGGGCCCGACACGTTTCCATCGCAGCTTTTTTTCATTTTTTACGGGCGTCTCTTTACATTTCAATGCGTACTGTTGCAATACGGCGTTAGCATACAATCATGGCAGTTATCCGTGCCGTATGTCTACCGGTAATTTATAATCCCAATACCCACCTCCCGTTCTTTTAAGGTAAGTATATTTCACTTTCATCTGAGGAAATAATTTTTCAACAGTATCACCCGATTCAGCTTTGCTCCATTCAGGAAACATAGATGCCTTACCAGTCCATTCGTTGCATTTTGCCCAACAACACTGATTCCAGACTTTTACTTATGTTCAGTGAAAGGAAGATCTAATCTTTATTACCTATCTTTATTAGACTTCCTCATCAACCTGTTTTTAATATGAAAAATGTATTGCTTTCATTGACCGTGCTGCTTTTGTTTGCATGTAACCCAGGGTCAACCAACAACCCTGCTGAAGGTGCCTTTGTGATACAAAATGTATCGGTGATCCCCATGGACACAGAAACGGTACTTGAAAATCATGATGTATTTATTGCCGATGGAAAAATTACACATATTGTACCGGCAGCAGAAAGCGAACCCGGTAAAGATGCGCTGGTGATTGACGGCACGGGTAAATTCCTCATCCCCGGACTTGCAGAAATGCATGCCCATATGCCACGCGGAGAAGATACAGCCGCAATGAAGGACATACTGGAATTGTTTGTATTGAAGGGCGTTACTACCATTCGCGGTATGCTCGGCGACCCGGCGCATCTCCAATTAAAGGCGCAGTTATCAAAAGGGGAGATCGCCGGACCGCATTTTTACGCGGCTGCTCCCGGATTGTCGGGTGGTTCGGTGAAATCAGTGAAGGACGCGGACAGCCTTGTAAGAAAATACAAAAATGAAGGATACGACCTGCTTAAGCTTTTAC
>NZ_DAOMOZ010000220.1:0-7739 GCF_035444585.1 Agriterribacter sp. | reverse complement strand
AGGCGTATAATGACTGTAGTTATCATCTATCGCTTTTTTAGCGTATTGCTTAACATGTTCTGGCGTATCAAAGTCGGGCTCACCGAGGCTGAGGTCAATTACGTCTATACCTTTAGCTCTTAGCTCACGGCCTAATTTTGCCATCTTTAATGTTTCCGGCTCATTGAATTTCTGTAGTCTCGAAGAAAGTTTCATGTTTGTATATTCAAAATATTATACTACTGGTTTTAAAAAAGCCAGCAAACCTACATCAAAATGATGATTCCGAGCGCAGTTATTTCAGATATACCGGTTGATCATATTTTCCAGCCATTCCTGCTTGCCGCTCAGTTGTTCGGGTTCCCCGTTTTCCGCCGCAAAGTTTCTCAGGTCTTCTAATTTCAGCTTCCCCTGCTCAAAGCTTCGTCCTGTTCCGTTGTCAAATGAAGCATAGCGTTCTTTACGGAATTTTTGATAAGGAGATTTTTGTAATACATTGTCTGCAATGACCAGCGCCCTGGCAAATGCATCCATGCCGCCGATATGCGCATGAAAAATATCTTCCAGGTCGGTTGAATTCCTGCGGGTTTTAGCATCGAAATTGACACCACCACCGGCAAAGCCTCCCGCTTCAAGAATGATAAGTAACGATTCAGCCAATTCATTGAGATTGGTAGGGAACTGATCGGTATCCCATCCGTTCTGGTAATCGCCGCGGTTGGCATCCATGCTGCCCAGCATGCCATTGTCGGCTGCTACCTGCAACTCGTGCTGGAAAGTATGACCGGCCAATGTTGCATGGTTTACTTCAATATTCAATTTAAAATCCTTGTCTAAACCATAATGCCGGAGAAACCCTATTACCGTAGCGCTGTCATAATCGTATTGATGCTTGGTAGGTTCGCAGGGTTTGGGCTCAATGAAAAAAGTGCCTTTGAATCCGTTGCCGCGTGCATAGTCGCGTGCCATGGTTAAAAAAGCAGCCAGGTGATCCAGCTCTCTTTTCATATTGGTGTTCAACAGGGTCATATAGCCTTCCCTTCCGCCCCAGAATACATAGTTCTCACCGTTTAAGGCAATAGTAGCATCCAGTGCATTCTTAACCTGCGCGCCTGCGTATGCTACCGCCTTAAAATCGGGGTTGGTAGAAGCGCCGTTCATGTAGCGTGGATTGGAAAATACATTGGCGGTGCCCCATAAAAGCTTTACCCCGCTGGCTTGCTGCTTGGCTTTTGCATAATCCACAATAGCCCGGAGGCGGGTTTCATATTCGGTAAGGGAATTCCCTTCATCCACGAGGTCTATATCATGAAAACAATAGTAAGGAACGCCTAATTTGGTGATGAACTCAAAAGCGGCGTCCATCTTATCTTTTGCACGTTGTACGGCATCCTGGTTGGCATCCCACGGGAACCGTTTGGTACCCGGACCAAAAGGGTCACCGCCTGTTCCGCAGAAAGTATGCCAGTATGCCACGGCAAAACGCAGATGTTCTTTCATGGTTTTGCCTGCCACCACCCTGCTTTCATCATACCATTTATATGAAAGCGGGTTATCCGACTGCGGGCCTTCAAATTTGATCTTACCGATACCGGGAAAATATTCGCGGTTGCCTAAAGTAACGCTCATGATTTTGTTGTTATTCGTTATACAAAAAATTAAGGGTGCTAAAGATAAGGCAAATACAGAATTTGAAAATTTGAAAATATGGCAATTTGAAAATGTAGCGGTCGGCACGCGACGAAGGAGGCGTCAGACCGCGGGACAATTTGAAAATGTAGCGGTCGGTACGCGACAAAGGAAGCGTCAGACCGCGGGCAATTTGAAAATGTAGCGGCCGGTACGCGACGAAGGAGGTGCTAAACCGCGGGCATGCCTTGCTGCAGGCTCAATTCATGCATACGATTGCGTAGCTTTTTATGGAAACTACGGTTATTTTTTTGTATTTTAGTTCAATCAATTTATTATTTTAACCATTACCCAAACGAGCTGTGTGAGAGGCGATATACAAATAGATGAAACATATCTTTTACACCAGTTGGCAACCGGTGACGAAGGCGCCTTCCGCATATTGTATGATAGCTACCGGGACAAACTTTTCTTTTATGTGCTGCGCATAACAGAGTCACGACAAATAGCTGAGGATGTATTGCAGGAAGTATTTGTAAAGATCTGGATTGACAGGGAAAGCATGGAGCATATCCGGTGTTTCAGCGCCTGGTTGTTCAGGGTGGCAAAAAATAAAACAATAAACGGGTTGCGCAGGTTGTCTCTTGAAACCTTAATTCTTGCTGAAATAGCATCTAATACAGATAAGCAGGTAAACAATACTTCGGAAACCATTGATTTCCTTGATACCAAAAAAGCCCTGCACCATGCCATGGAACAGTTGCCGCCGCAACAAAAGCTGGTATACCGACTAAGATGGGAGCAAGGCTTAAAAAGCCGGGAAATAGCGCGGCAATTGAATATTTCACCTTTAACGGTTAAAAAGCATATAGCCAGAGCCTCACGTTCCATCCGCAGCCTGCTCGAAAAACAAACAGCCATATCTGTAACGGTGGTTTCCCTTATTTTTAATTTGCCACAATAATTTTTACCGGCAGTACTCCTTTTCTTTTGGCCGATTGTCTGTATGCTAACGGCATGCCGGTAGTCCGGATCATATTATTGCCTGCAGTAAAGAAACCTGCGGGAACTACAGTTTAAATTAGGTGCGTGTATGCAAAAGAAAAGATTTCTCTATTTATTGAAGAAACATTTATCAAAAACCTGCTCACCTTCCGAAAAAGAAGAGCTTTCGCGGATGATGCTGGAAATAAGCAACAATGAATTGCTTGCCGGCTGGATGGAAGAAGCGTGGCATTCGTTCACACCCGCGGAAGCCTTAACACCGGAGGAGGCAGATGCACATTTTAATACGATCCTGGCGTCGTCTAAAAACAACAACAATGAACACACCATCCCGCTGCGGAGTGTTAGACCTGTAAACCGTTACTGGCTGCGCATAGTGGCAATATTTTTTGTTGCGCTTACCGGCGCCACTACCTGGTTTTTCATCAACCGTAAACCTGCAGAAGCTACTACAAACAATGCGAAAGATACATATGTACATGATGTAACACCAGGGGGCAATTATGCCACGTTAACGCTTTCGGACGGAAGCAAGGTAATCCTCGACAGCGCATCAAACGGAATAGTGGCCAACCAGGGCAGCGCCAAAATCATAAAGCTTGCCAGCGGGAAGCTGAAGTATGAAAACGCCGATGGCACACGCAGGGTAATATACAATACCATGAGCACACCCACGGGAGGTGAGTACAGGCTGATGCTGCCCGATGGAACAGAAGTATGGTTAAATGCGGCATCATCCATTACTTACCCGGTTGCTTTTGCCGGCAATGAAAGAGAGGTATCCATTACAGGCGAAGTATATTTTGAGGTAAAAAAGAATACGGCAAAACCCTTTAAAGTGAAAGTAAATGAACAGGTGATCGAGGTACTGGGTACTCATTTTAATATTAATGCATACAACAACGAAGAGGCTGTAAAAACAACCCTGTCGGAAGGATCTGTAAAAGTTGCCAGCGGAAAAAATTTCATGATCTTACAACCGGGCCAGCAGGCACAGCATGAAAAAAACGGACAACTGAAACTAATAAGCAATCCCGATATGGAAGAAACATTTGCATGGAAAGACGGCTTATTCCGCTTTAACGGGGCAGGCATTGCAACGATAATGAAACAGGCAGCGCGCTGGTATGGAGTGGAGGTAGTATATAAAGACAGGATTGACGAAACTTTTGTTGCCGAAATACCCAGGCATGTTAATCTCTCCAAGCTGCTTGAATTGCTGGAACTGACCAAACAGGTACATTTTAACATTGAAGGAAAAACAGTAACGGTAACACGCTGAGAGATTAAAAAAACATCGCAAATATTTTACGATCCCGATCAAACAAAAATGAAGCAACTATAAAAGTGAACAATGCCCAAAAAGGCCGGAAGCGTTGGAAGCACTTCCGGCAGGATGTAAAGGCTATTGTTTAAACAATCAAAAGGAAGAGACAGATCATTTATTAATAACCTAAACAAAACAAAGCTATGCGATTAAAGGTTTATCGCCAAGCACTCAGGTGCAGGTTCTTTAACTATAACCCGGCAATACTAAAACTCTGCTTAGTTATGAAACTAACTGTCATTTTGTTATTGACCTGTGTATTACAGGTAAATGCAAAAGGGTACGCCCAGGGTGTAACACTGAAGCTGAAGCATGTTACCCTTGAAAAAGTGTTAAAAGAAATTGCAAAGCAAACCGGTTACCACGTTATTTACGGTAAATCGGAGATAGCAAAGGCTGCCAGGGTAGATGTGAACGTTACCAACTCCAGCCCGGAAGAAGTGTTATCGCTGGTTTTCAAAAACCAGGCCCTGTCGTATACGATCAGGGATAAGTTTATTGTGATATCTCCTGCGCCGGCTCCTCAAATTACAGCCCCTTCCATCCCGCCACCACCCCCGCCTGTAGACATCCGGGGAACCGTGCTGTCGGGAGATGATCCCGCGTTACCCCTGGAAGGCGCTTCCGTAAAGCTGAAAGGGAGCGACAGGGGAACCACCACCAATGCAATGGGCGAATTTTTGCTCCAGATCCCGGACGAATCCGGCACACTTGTTATTTCATTCATAGGCTATGAAACCGTTGAAGTAGCGGTTTCAAAAACCCGTTCCGTTGTAAATGTTACATTAAATACCATCGAAAGACAAACGGAGGAAATAGTGGTGATCGGCTACGGCACACAGCGCAAAAGAGATGTTACCGGCGCCGTTTCATCCGTAAAAGCAAAAGACCTTGTACTCTCTTCCGGTCCCGAGATCGGCAATATGCTGAAAGGGAAAGTAGCCGGTTTAACCATCCGGCAGAACAGCGCCCAGCCGGGTGGCGGGCTTGATATACTGGTGCGGGGCGCCGGATCGGTAAATGCGAGCAATGCACCTTTGTTTGTAGTAGACGGCTTCCCGATCACCGACCTGGAGCAACCCCAGAGCGGCGGCAGGTACCAGGCCGGAACACAAAGCATACTCAATTCTTTTAACCCCAATGATATTGAATCCATAGAAGTACTGAAGGACGCGAGCGCTACTTCTATTTACGGTTCAAGAGCCGCGAACGGCGTTATTCTTATTACCACAAAAAGAGGCAGGGAAGGAGCATTGCGGGTACAGTATTCCGGCAATTACTCCGTTCAGAAATACAATAATCCCTTCGACGTGCTTCCCCTGAACGAATGGATGCAGGTGCGCAATGAGGCTGCCTGGGAACAATGGCAGTTTGATAACAACGTTTATCCGTACGGCGCCAAAACGCAGGAAGAAGCCGAAGCCAACCCGGTAAACGGCCCATTCAGGAAATTATATACGCAAAACGCCATTAACAATGTAGGCCGCGGAACGGATTGGTTTGACCTGGTTACCAGGGACGGCTCTACCATGCAGCACAACATCTCTCTTTCCGGCGGCACCCGGTATACCAAATACCTTATATCCGGTAACTATTACGATCAGAAAGGCATTATCAAAAACTCCGCTTTCAAAAGATATTCTGTAAGAGCAAATATTGACCAGGAAATAAACAGGTACATCAAAACAGGCATCAACTTAACCGCCAGCAGGATTGACAACCTGAATACGCAACTGGGCGATCAGCCATTCGAAAATTCAGGGATCATACGGGCTGCCATACAACAGGGGCCGCACATTCCCGCTATTGATGAAGACGGCAATTATCCCCTGAACCCTCAACTGGCGCTGCAACCCAACCCCTACTCACTACTGACCATAAGCGACGAGGGAAGGATTGAAAGGTTGCTCGGCAATTTCTTTGTTGATGTTATTCCTGTTAAAGACCTGACCATTAAATTGAAAGCGGGTATAGACAGGGGGATCAGCAAAAGACAAAGTTATCTGCCCACTACCACACTCCATGGCCAACTGGAGCATGGAAGGGCATTTATATCCAACTCAGACAATAACTCCTACCTGCTTGAGGCAACTGCCAACTATACAAAACAAATCAGCCAGGCACACAGCTTTGACCTGCTTGCCGGTATTTCGCAGCAAAAGTTCGTTAACAGCTTCAGCAGCGAAGGAGCCACCGGCTTTATTACAGATGCATTTTTATGGAACAATCTTGGTGCGGGAAGCATTCAGTTGCCCACCAGTTCATCGGGTTCAAAAAATATGATCGCTTCTTATTTCGGCAGGTTGAACTATAATTATAAGAGCCGTTACTATGCTACCGTTACCGTGCGTACAGATGGCGCCAGCGTTTTTGCGGTCAACAACAAATGGGGCACTTTCCCATCGGCAGCCCTGGCATGGAATGTGGCAGAAGAACCTTTTTTTGCAGCCCTAAAAAATACCGTTTCCCAGCTTAAGATCAGGCTGAGCTATGGTCAAACCGGCAATGCCACCATCAACAGCAATGCTTTTGCGGCTTATTCCGCTTATCCGGCATGGTTATCGGGCAATGACACACGGCTTATTGGTGTTTCATTGTCGCGGCTCGAAAATCCTGATCTGAAATGGGAAACCACTACCGGCGCTAACCTGGGAGTTGACTTCTCATTGTTCGGCGGCAAAGTAGACGGCTCAGTGGAAGTGTATAACAATGTGATCTCCGATCTGCTGGGTACTAAAACACTGAACTCTTACCAGGAAGTAAATACCATCATTGCCAATATAGGCAAAACAAGAAACAGGGGTTTTGAAATAACCGTTAATACACGCAATGTACAGTCTGCCGGTTTCCAGTGGAGAACGATGTTTACGTTTGCACGTTACAAAGATACCTGGCTGGAAAGGGCGCCGGACTGGAAGCCTGCAGTATATGAAAACGCCAACGACCCCATAAGAGCGGTATACAGCCGGGTGGCAGATGGTATTTTACAGGTAGGAGAAGAAAAGCCGGAATCACAGCCGGAGCTAAAACCCGGCATGATAAAAATTAAGGACATTAACGGATTTGACAGAGATAATAATGGTAACCCGGTCGTAGATGCCAATGGCAGGTTTGTGCGTACGGGTAAGCCCGACGGAATAATTGATGATGCAGATACAGAGCTTATGGGCACTTCCGACCCGAGCTTTATGGCAGGCATCACCAATATTTTCACTTATAAGGATTTCAGCCTCAATTTTGATCTCAACGCGCTGTTTGGCCGTCGTTTTGCCGACCCCAACTACACTGCCTATGGCGTTAGCGCTGCAGGCGTTTATTCCAACGGCTACAATGCTTTGCGGGTAGTAAAGGAAAGATGGACGCCTGAAAACCCGTCCGCCACGCATCCCGGCTCTTTTTACGGGTGGTCTCCTTACGGCATCGGTGATTTTTTTGTACAGGACGCCTGGTTTATACGGCTTCAGAATATTTCATTGGGCTATAACCTCCCGCAAAGCATTTTCAGCAACGTATTCAGTTCGGCACGCGTCCATGCAGATGTACAGAACCTTTTTGTGATCAGTCCCTATACAGGAGTGGACCCCGAAACCGATTCCTATACTGCGGCATATCCATATATCAGGACCTATACCATAGGACTCAATCTTAATTTCTAAATTTTACTTTAACCCATAAAGTATGAAAAAATATATTATTGTTATACTGCTGCCGTTTGCATTCCTGGCAAACAGTTGCACCAAGGACCTGGTGCCTATTGATTATTCCGAGATCAATCCCAATATCTTTCCCAAATCGGCTT
>NZ_DAOMOZ010000219.1:0-7830 GCF_035444585.1 Agriterribacter sp. | reverse complement strand
TGATGAATGAAGGAAAAGCAACGCCCCAGCAGGTGAGCATGGCCAAACGCAATGGTTGCGAAACGGCTGCCGGTATCTGCCGAGATGCCCGGCAAATACTGGGTGGCATGGGCATTACGGGCGAATATTCGGTAATGCGGCATATGATGAACCTCGAAAGCGTGATCACCTACGAAGGCACGCATGATATACATTTGCTGATAACCGGGATGGATGTAACCGGGTTGAACGCGTTTAAGTAAAAGCGTATGAAAATCTTTCTGCTGGGCTTTATGGGAACGGGCAAAACCTATTGGGGGCGGCTTTGGGCAAAACAGGGGCATTTGCATTTTTTTGACCTGGATACTGAAATTGAACGATATACAGGGTTAACCATCCCCCAAATATTTGAACGGCATAGTGAAGCTTATTTCCGGGAACAGGAGCGCAAAAGGCTCTATAGTTTTGAAAAAGAAGATGGTTTCATTCTTTCCACGGGTGGTGGCACCCCCTGCTTTTACGATAACATGCAATGGATGAATGCAAACGGGCTGACCATATATTTAGATACGCCACCGGCTGTGCTGAAAGAAAGATTATTAAAAGAAAAGATGCACCGTCCGCTGATCAAACAACTGGATGAGCAGGCTATCGAAGATTTCATTCAAAACAACCTGCAAAAAAGGGAGACATATTATAAACAGGCGCATATAATATTGTCTACAGAATCCATTTCAGATATTACCTTTGAGGAAATCAAACGGAAATATGTCTAAACAATTTATCCGGTACGCCGCCATCCTTGGAGCCCTTAGTGTTGCGTTGGGTGCATTTGGGGCGCATGCCCTGAAAAAATTAGTTGAAGCAGATGTGGTTGCTACGTTCGAAACCGGCGTGCGGTACCAGTTCTATCATACTTTCGCTTTACTGGCTATTGGCATTTTATACAGAAGAATGCCTACAAAGATCATGGAATGGGCAGGCATTCTTTTTATTTCGGGAATCGTTTTATTCAGTGGCTCTCTGTACCTGTTGACTTATTTAAACGCTACCGAAACAGTGGGGCTTAAAGGCGTGGGCGCCATTACCCCGTTGGGTGGTCTTTGCTTTATTGCCGGATGGATCTGCCTGTTTATTCAAAGTTTAAAACCCAGCGTGCATCACCAAAAAAGCAAAGCGCCGGATGCTTAACAGGTACTAAGCGCAAGCGGGCTTACAACCAGCAGTTTGAGCGGGAGCCAATTTCAAATTAAAAATTCAGATACGGCCGGTACCCGACGCAAGGAGGGTCAGACCGTATCTGACGCCTTATCTTTTCAAAGAATAAAAGCTCAGCAAGCGGATATTATCGGGGTTGCTGTAGTCGTATTGATACAAACCATCCTTTCCAACTACCATAGCAGTATTATTGGCTGCAATTACATCATATGGCGCATCACTTTCTATTAGTTGCAATTGTTTCAGCGCGCCGGGGTCGGATGCATCGTATAATCTTACGCCGCTCGTACCGTCGCACACAAAAAGCAGGTTCCCGTCTTTGGTAAGTCCGGTGGGACCGGTAAGCGGGTAGGTTTTTACCAGCACGGGATGCATCAGGTCTTTCACATCCACAACATTCAGTTCATTGGCATTTCCTCCACAGGCAGAGCCCCCGCGCAAGGTAACATACGCATATATACCATCCGTTATTACAGGATCGCAGGCACGGCCATGGGAGAAGGTGCCCAGTTGTACAGGAACCACAGGATCGGTAAGATCGTACATGAACATCCCCGTGGAAGAGCCAAGGAACAGTTTATCTTCAAAAGGATAGATCGTTTCCAGGTCGAAGCCGGCATAGAATGTGGTATCTAACCGTGGCGCCGCGGGGGTGCTGATACTCACAATACCTACACTGTGCGGCTCTCTTATGGCATACAGGTGATCATTCATCAATACCATGCTTGCCATAGAGCCTGCAGTACCGTTAGCGCCGGGTATTGCAGCGACAGGAGCAGCGCTGCTGAACGTTAACATATCGCCCCCGAGGTAAAACCTGTCGTTATATGCTACAACGGTATCTTTTTTTATCCAGTCTACAGCCACATGATCATCGTCTACAACTGAACGGTAGCCATACACCCTGTTCATAAAAAAATTGCCTATCCGGCCGGTAACACCCGCCTTTTTCGGATTGCTGATATCTATAGCAAGCAGGTCACTGTACATATCAGCATACAGGATATTGTCTCTTACGCCGATATCGCGGTTGCCGGGTATATTCAGGAAAGCAACCTGGGAAGGGCTGGATGGGTTGCTGTTGTCAATGATATGAATACCCTTGTCTACCTCGTTCAGGTAAATGAATTGATCTTTTATATAAATTTTCCCTGCCTGCTGAACCGCTTCGGAGGGATTGCCGTTGATGGCTGCCAGCACATCTGCTTTTGATTTAAGTACCGGTGTCATTATCGTATAAGTAACCGTATGCGTGGAGGTTGTTTTATCCTTTATGCAACCAGTGAGAAAAGCAAGCATATATCCTGCTGCAAATAATGCCGGCAATAATGATGGGATCCTTTTTTTCATAGCAACCGTTTTCAATGCCTGACAACCCAGGGAAAGAAAGCGTTGCACCCGCTACTGTATACTTTTCCCAACTGCGGAGGGCCGCCTGCAGCATGGTAACTGTTGGGAAACATGTAGCCGGAAAACCGTTTTCTTTGTGCATTGGTGGCTTCGTGGCAAAAATCTTAACAACTAAGAACAAAAAAGCGCTACCCGAAAGGATAACGCTTTGCTATTAAGAATGAAAATGTTTAAGAAACGGCTTTCTTTTTCTTCTCGTTTGCAGTATTGCCCAACGGGCTTTCATTCCGGAAGACCACTGTATTGTCGAACACATCCACTAAAACGGGCTTCGACTTATCTATATCGCCCGCAAGTATTCTTTTACTCAACTGGTTCACGATTTCTTTCTGTATCAGCCGCTTCAATGGCCTGGCGCCGAACTGCGGATCGTAGCCGTTCTCGGCCAGGAAGTCGAGCGCATAATCGGTGAATTCCAGTGTAATTCCGTTCAGCGATACCAGGTTCTTTAAATGGTTGAGCTGTATATTGATGATGCCCCGTATCTCGCTCTTCATCAGTGGCTGGAACATAATGATATCGTCAACGCGGTTTAAAAACTCCGGGCGGATGGTTTGCCGCAATATATTCAACACTTCCCGCTTTGTATTTTCAACCACTTCTTCCTTGTTGCTTTCGGTTACATTTTCAAAATTGTCCTGTATCACCTGGCTGCCCATATTGCTGGTCATGATGATGATGGTATTTTTAAAATTCACCACGCGGCCTTTGTTGTCTGTTAAACGGCCATCATCCAGTACCTGCAGCAGCACGTTAAACACATCGGGATGCGCTTTTTCTATCTCGTCCAATAATACCACGCTATAGGGTTTGCGCCTAACAGCTTCGGTTAGCTGCCCGCCTTCATCATAGCCCACATATCCCGGAGGGGCGCCTACCAAACGGCTAACGGTATGCTTTTCCTGGTATTCGCTCATGTCAATCCGCGTCATCATGTTCTCATCATCGAACAGGTAACCGGCCAATGCCTTTGCCAGCTCGGTTTTTCCTACCCCGGTAGTACCCAGGAATATGAACGATCCAATGGGCTTTTTAGGATCATGCAGACCTGCACGGCTGCGGCGTATGGCATCAGCCACGGCAGTTATCGCTTCTTCCTGCCCTACCACCCGCTTGTGCAATTCGTCTTCAAAATTCAGCAATTTTTCTCTTTCGGTCTGGAGCATCTTGCTCACAGGAATACCTGTTGCCTTAGCTACCGCTTCAGCAATATCTTCCGCGTCTACTTCTTCCTTCAATAGTCTTTTTTCGGGAGCCAGCTCGTTCAACTCCCTGGTGAACTGCTCTATCTTTTTCTCTTCTTCCTGTATCTTGCCGTAACGGATCTCCGCTACCCTTCCGTAATCGCCATTGCGCTCTGCTCTTTCAGCTTCTGTTTTTAATGCTTCAATGTCTGCCTTGCCGGCCTGGATCTTTTCAACAAGCTCTTTTTCTTCCTGCCACTTGGCTTTCAGCGTATCCCTTTCCACACTGCGCAATGATATTTCTTTTGCAAGCTCTTTCAGCTTTTCCGTATCATTTTCTCTTTTTATGGCTTCCCTTTCAATTTCGAGCTGACGGATCTGTCTTTCCAGCTGATCCAGTTCTTCCGGCATGGAATTCATTTCAAGACGCAGCTTTGCCGCACTCTCATCAATGAGGTCAATGGCCTTGTCGGGCAAAAACCTGTCGGAGATATAACGGTGCGAAAGCTCAACAGCGGCAATGATGGCATCATCTTTAATGCGTACATGATGGTGGGTTTCATAACGGTCTTTAATACCCCGTAAAATGGAAACGGCATCTTCCACGCCCGGTTCATCAATCAGCACTTTCTGAAACCTTCTTTCCAGGGCCTTATCTTTTTCAAAATATTTCTGGTATTCATTTAAAGTGGTAGCGCCTATTGCTCTTAATTCTCCTCTCGCCAGGGCAGGTTTCAATATATTGGCCGCATCCATCGCTCCTTCGCCGCCACCGGCGCCAACAAGCGTATGTATTTCATCAATAAAAAGGATGATCTGCCCATCGCTCTTTGTAACTTCATTGATCACACCCTTCAGCCTTTCTTCAAACTCGCCTTTGTATTTTGCACCTGCTATGAGTTGCCCCATATCCAAACCATAAAGGATCTTGCTTTTCAGGTTTTCGGGCACATCGCCATTAACAATACGCATGGCCAACCCTTCGGCTATGGCTGTTTTACCAACACCGGGCTCGCCCACCAGCATGGGATTGTTTTTATTGCGGCGCGAAAGGATATGCAATGTCCTCCTTATTTCCTCATCCCTGCCAATTACCGGATCCAGTTTACCCTGCCTTGCCAGCTCATTTAAATTTCTTGCATACTTGTTCAACACATTAAACCGGGTTTCCTGGGTTTGCGAAGAAATGGTAGAGCCTTTCCGTAAATCCTTTATAGCCGTAATTAAACCTTTCTCGGTTAAGCCCGCGTCCTTAAGCAGTTTTGCGGTATTATCTGTTCCCTGCAAAATAGCGAGCAATATATGTTCCACACTTACAAACTCATCGTTGAAGGTTTTGAGCAACGCGCCGGTACGCAGCACCACGTTATTGGCATCGCGGCTGATAACCTGGGCCGGCTCACCCCCCTGCACTTTGGGCAATTTATTAATGCTCTCGTCTAATTTGGTTTCAACAAAATTTACGTTCACATTGTTCTTTTTCAGCAAAAATTCAACAGGCGAATCATCATCACTGAGCAGGGCTTTGAGCAAATGCTCAGTTTCAATATTCGCATTGTTGTTATTGAAAGCAATCTGCTGCGATTTGGCCATCGCCTCCTGCGCTTTAATGGTGAAATTATTTAAGTTCATATTTTAAGTTTTCCTTTGTTCGTTTTCAAATAACTTTAACCCCTGTTGCACAAAACACAATCCAAAAACAAAAGACAGCAATTATGTCATATAAAGCTATACCAACCTGCCTGTATTTCAGCCTGTTAGCAGTTTTCCTGTTATTCTTACAGCCTGTCATGGGCCAATACAATTTTGCGGGTGTGGATGATATGCTACAAAAAAATGAAAAAGCCCTGGGTAAGCATGTTGTTGCTTTGGTTTGGAAGGATGGCAAAATCGTTTATAAAAAAGAGATCGGCGAAGATTTCAATGCCAAGATACAAATGCCTGTAGCTGCCAGCGGTCAATGGCTTGTTGCCGCCGTTTCTATGATCTATGCAGATGAAGGCAAAATAACCTTAGACACAAAAGCCGGTAAATTGATCCCCATCCTGGCCAAATACATGAAAGGATATATCAATTTAAGGCACTGCCTGACACATACCACCGGGCTGGAAGCCGAAAAAAGCGGCTTGGGCAGGCTGCTGCCCAAATCAAAATTTGAATCTCTTGAGGAAGAAGTGAATTTTTTTGCAACGAAAAGAGAAATTGTGACCAATCCGCAGACTGAGTTTTTTTACAGCCACGTTGGAATGAATATAGCGGGGCGGATGCTGGAAGTGGTAAGCCGCAAAACCTTCGACCGCGTAGTGCAGGAAAAACTGCTTCGCCCTTTAAAAATGAGGGCGACCACTTTCTTTAACTACGACAATTTATATGTAAATCCTTCGGCGGGGGCACAATCTACCGCCAACGATTACATGAACTTTCTGGTGATGCTGCTGAACAACGGCATGTTTGAAGGCAAACGGATCATGAGCGAAAAAGCCGTTGAAGAAATGGAAAAGGCACAGTTTGCAGATCTGCCGGTTAAGTATACTCCCAAAGGTACAGAAGGTTTGCATTATGGAATGGGCGCCTGGCTAATGGAGGAAGACGCTGAAGGAAAAGGAACAGTAATAAGCAGCCCTTCTTTTGTGGGTACCTGGCCCTATATTGACCGCAAAAATAATTATGCCGCTATTTTATTTGTAAAACCACAGTCGGGCGAGCAGGGCAGGGAAATATATACTCAGTTTAAGGCTGCCGTGGACGAGGCGGTTGGAGGGAAATAGTTGATGAAGGTATGGGGTATAGGGTGTAAGGTATGAGCTATGGGCCGTGGGCTATCAGCGAGTAATCACTCATAGGATGACTCTTTTTGCTCGTAGCCCATAGCTGATGGCTCAAGGCTGACAGCCATTTTCAGTTTCGAATTTGAAAGGTAACTTATGAGGCATTGCTATACGACCCTGAAAGGGTTGCAGGTTTATAAAACCCAGTCACATCAAAATGGTGCGACCCCTTCGGGGTCGAAGACCTGTTTTATAGCTCTTTATAAACCTTTTATCCCTTTGGGATAAAGGCAGCTTTGAAGTAATTCGGAACAACCTATTTTATTTGATTCGTGGTGCTTTGCGCCCCGCTGCGGTCTGACCTTCCTTCCGTCAGGTGCCGACCGCATCTTCGGATTCCGGACTTCTCCTTCGAATTTGAATTTTGAACTTTTACTTGGTTCTTGTGATTTGGTTCTTGTAATTTATCTCCTGTGCTTGTCAGATGCGGTCTGACCCTCCTTGCGTCAGGTACCGACGGCATCTCCGATTTTAGTTTGTTGTTGTATTCTTCGGATTTAGCGCTTAAGGCTTCGGATTTTATTTGTTCCTTGTTTTTTGTGATTTGCTTCTTCCCTTCGGTGCTTTGCGTTCAGATGCGATTCTGACCCTCCTTGCATCGGGTGCCGACCGCATCTCCGATTTTAGTTTGTTGTTGTATTCTTCGGATTTAGCGCTTAAGGCTTCGGATTTTATTTGTTCCTTGTTTTTTGTGATTTGGTTCTTCCCTTCGGCGCTTTGCGTTCAGATGCGATTCTGACCCTCCTTGCGTCGGGTGCCGACCGCATCTTGTATTTCTTCAAATTTCGATTTTCAGGCTTCAGGCTTTGTTCCTCACTCCTGCTTAACAAACCCCCACTCTCCTTCACGCACAGAAAGACCGTACACAGCACGATAGATATAGCGCGCTACTTTTCCAATTCCTGCAACATTAATAAATACTGCATCATCGGCGGGAGTATGGTATTGCGGATGACCTCCTGTATGCAATCCGATGCATGATATACCCTTCCGGTAAAAAGAAACATGATCCGAACCCCCTACCCCTCCCGCATGTACCACTAAGTTAAGTCCTGAACCCTTGCCCAGCTCTTTCATAAAATCCACTCCGCCGGGGAAAGTGCCGGCACCTCCCATATACAGCTGGTTTTGGGCATTCAGACGTCCTACCATATCCATGTTCAGCATTACTTTAATGGCAGATTGCGGTATCGGAAGGTGCTCCGTAAAAT
>NZ_DAOMOZ010000218.1:0-7904 GCF_035444585.1 Agriterribacter sp. | reverse complement strand
AATTGCCCCGGAAAGTGGCTATCCGTAACCTGGTAATGAATCATATTATCCATCACCGGGGACAATTATCAGTGTACCTCCGTTTGCTCAACGTTCCTGTTCCGGGTATGTACGGCCCTTCGGCAGATGAAAGATAATTACCGGGCCACAGCATTAAGCTACAATGCCGCAAACGCGTTCATTAATTTTTGCCATAGCGGCCAGTCGGCAATAAAGTGTAAGCCGGTGTGCTGAAAAATGAAAAATAAAAGTGCGATCACATAGGGAGGATAGATCTTTCCTTTTCTTTTGTCATCTATTATAAGCATGATTGATGTAAGTTCAAGAAGCACATAAGTTATATCAAGTCCCAGCGTACCTTCAGTTAATGCCGGTATCAAAGCAGTGGCTCTTGCTAATCCCGGAGGCAGCAATGCCAGTACCGTACCTGCCATATAACGGGCATGTAACTGCATATTGCGGCGGTGCTTTATAGCGCCTGCATAAAAGAAAATAAACTGGGTAAGGAAAATCACATCAAGAAAAGAAATCATGTACGTAAAAGGATTCAACCCGCCTTTACGGCTAAGCATCAGGTGCATCATCATGAGTCCGCTGATGACCAGTAACGGGGCGAGTATAAAAGAAATTTTTCCCAGCTTGCGATGTGCGCCCATTTTATCCCTGCTGTACAAAAAGGGCTGAATGATCAGCAGGAATATCCATCCGCCTGATGTTATTCCATGAAAATGGTGCACAGGATCGGTCTCCGCAATTTTTGAAATAAAAGATTTGAAAAACCCGGTGACGGTAACGGCCATCGCTAAGGTAAACCAAAGCCAGGCATGCCTGTAAAACGGGGCACCGCTTATTTTTTCAGATAGCATATAGAATTGATTTTATTGTGATCAATTTGATTGTATGGAATAGATAATATTGTTTATAGAACTCCTTGTTGGTAACAACACCAACAAGAGCCGGACAGCAAATCAGTTTGATTATTTAATAGGATAAATCATGAGGGCTGAAACTTTCCATTTCCCTTCACCATCCTTCTTCCAAACATGTAACGCCTGGCTGTATACCTTATGAATCCTGCCTGTTGAATCGGGTACAGAAGCTTCATTTTGGTCAAGGGAGTATGCCATATCACCATCTTTAGAAAATTGGATGATATTCGGGTGCGACGCCCACTTTATATCCAGTTCGAAATTGGTTGGCGCCGATGTATACACTTTGACCATTTCCGCTTTTCCCTTTACAGCAGGAAACCCCTGTACCATAACGATTACATCTTCTGAAAAATAAAAGGCAATTGAATCCGGTTTACCGGTTAACACTTTTTTAGGCCAATCTTCCCAGACCTGGGCAATTTTCTTTTCCTCATCTGCTAAGTTGGCTTTTTGCTGGTGACAACTCACAAATAACAAACCTGCTATCATTACTGTTATCTGTTTCATTTTTTATGTATTGATTTGATAGAAGTTATTGTTTGTGGCTCTCGTCCCGTAATTCGTGTTTCATGAAAACGCTTTTCAGGTGAAGGCTACCCAATGATAGGTTAAGCTAATTATACTGAACGCGTCCTTTCTCATCTTCGGCTCCTGTAGTTCGGCTGCGGTTGGCTTTAAGCTTTTGCTTTCCAAAACTGCGGGTATAGGTTAGTTTAAAAGTCCTCCGGGAAAACCGCAGGTGAATATCTCCTACAAGATTCTTTTCCGGCAGATTGGTGTATCCGCGGTAGTCCATAGTGTTGAGCAGGTTACTGGCAGAAAAGCTAATGTTGCTTCTGGCGCCCAACTTTTTTCTGATGCCAAAGTCCAGCAACCCCATGGCTTTAAAATTAGTGATGCCATTGAGATTGGGAGAGCTGTAAAAGCCGGACAGCTCCACTGAAAAATTTGCAGGCAGAGTAAATGACTGTGTCATATTGATGCTGATGTTTTTTTTCCCTATTCTTACCGGCTCTTTTTCGTAGTACGCATTCACCTGTTGCCATGTGCCGGTGATGTTGTATTGCATGCTCCACCATGTAGCAACGGTTATGGGAACCGAGAGCACCAGGGCCAGCAGTTTTTGATGATCCAGGTTTTCGGGTTTTAAAATGGTTTTGTTTGCACTGGAGTCAACACTGGGTTGAAAAAAGGTGATGCTATTGTCTTCTTGGGTAAAAGAAACCTGCAGGAAATATTTTTTAAAGGTATATCCTGCACTCACTGCATGGGCAATGGCCGGTTGCAAAGCAGGGTTACCGGTTAATACTGTGTTCCTATTAACATAATAAGTAAACGGAGCCAGGTCGTTGAATGTGGGCCTTGTGATCCTGCTGCTGTACGAAAAATTGAAGGTGTTCTGTTCATTCAGCTTGTGTGAAAAAAATAAAGTCGGGAAAAGCTTCCCGTAATGCCTGTCAACGATATTTTTTTCTGTTGCTGTTCCCAGGTTTGAATTGGTATATTCATAGCGTAGCCCCGCCTTCACTGAAGTTTTGTCATTGGCTGCAATACTGAGGGATGTATACACCGCAGTATAATTTTCCTTCAGGGTATAGATGGATGAGAGGGCGCTGTCTGTGGTCCAGTTGCCCTGAATGAACCTTTCAAAATGGAGGTCATTGGTAAAATCAGCTAATGTGGCTTTGGCGCCGGCCTCCAGGCTGATCTTTTTTGACAGCTTTCCGGAATAGTCCACAGCGCCAATCCGGAAACTTAAAGGGGTCAGTTTTCCATTCCTGCTGGTTTCATCATAAATAAAATTTTCCGCCTTATCATAATACCGGCTGTAATAGTTGAAGGGTTGATTGTTTTTATAATGCAGGTAGTAGGCATTGAACGACAGGTTATCTCCTTTTTTAAACTGCTGCTGCAGGTTGAGGTTAATACCATAGTCCTGCCAGTTATTCAGCTCGCTATTGGAACTTAGGGCTGTGGTGTCCAATTGTCCGTTCAGGTGAAATGCGGCGGTACTGTGCTCCGATTGCCTGTACCAGCGGCCGTTGCTGGTAAGTAAAATACCTGTGATAGTACGACGGGCAAGCTGATAATCCAGGCCTATCCGGACATTATGAAACCGGGTCGTGTCTATCCTGTCTAAATCGCCATAAGTTTCAAAAATATCACCCTGGTTTGATACCCGGTTATATCCATTTGTAATGAATGGCTTTCTTTCTCTTGAGTAGGAAAAGTCTCCATAAATGTTCAGCTTCGCTGTACGGTAATTGAAATTCAGGCTTGCCTGTGTAACCCATCCTTTTCCGTATCCCAGTGTAGCAGAAAATGATCCATTAGCGCCTAAATTGTTATTCTCCTTCAGTATGATGTTGATATACCCGGCATTACCTTCCGCATCAAAATTAGCAGGTGGCGTGGTGATGAGTTCTATCCTGTCAATGTTCCCGGCACTCATACCATCCAACATCTGTATGATCGCAGAAACAGGCATGTAATTTAGTTTCCCGTTGATCATAACCCGCACCCCTTCTTTACCCAGCATGGCAACGGTATTGGATTGCCTGTTAACCGTTACGCCGGGAGAACGTTCCAGTATCTGTAATGCGGTATTACCGGCCGAGGTAATACTGCTGGCTACATTGATCGTAAGGCGATCGGGCTTTTGTTCGTAGAGCGGGCGTTTGGCAGTTACTGTAACGTCTGTTAAAGTTGTGCCTGACTGTTCCAGTTGCTGGGTTCCATTCTCTACATTTTTTACATCGGCAGCCACGCGGAATAGGGTAGAATAGTAAGGCGAAAATCCGGTATGAGAGAAACTGATCAGATAATTGCCGGCGGCGATGTTTTCAAATAAATAGGCGCCGCGGCTGTTGGTCACTGTTCCTTTTACCAGTGCAGAATCGGCCGGCTGCAGCAACAATACTGTGGCATCGGCAATGGGGATGCTGTTCATATCTGTTACGGTGCCATGGATCCTTGCCTGGGCAGATAACAGGGAAGGTATGGCAGAGAATAATGAAAAGCCTGCAATAAACAATACACTTTTCTTCATAACTGTTGATTTTGATAGTTGCCGGTAACAGTAAATATTTTAACAGGATAAGGTATACGCCTGGTAACGAACTTAGCCGGAACCTCTTCCCCACAGGTGTTATCGCATGCATGCCCGTACCGTATGGTAATCATGATCTTTTGTTTTCTACATGCCGCTTCAGATATTCAGGGGATGGATTTTTTGTGGAGTCTCATATTTCATGTTTGCGATCTCACGTCCATTATTCCGTGCGCAATGACTTAATCGGATTAGCCACCGCTGCCTTTATTGCCTGGTAGCTTACCGCAATGATGGCTATCAATATTGCTATTGCAGCAGCCAGCGGAAACACCCACCATTCAACGGTTGTGCGGTATTGGTAATGCTGCAGCCAGTTGTGCAGTGACCACCACGCCAACGGAAAAGCAACGACACAGGAAATACACACCAGCTTTAAAAAATCAACTGATAATAATCGGGTAAGTGAGTCAACAGAAGCGCCCAGCACCTTTCTTATCCCTATCTCTTTTGTTCTTCGCTCTGCCGTATAAGCGGCAAGACCAAACAAACCGAGACAGGAAACAAGAATAGCCAATACCGAAAAAATAATAGCCAGGTTTCCTATGAGCGTTTCAGACAGGAATATTTTGTTGAATTTTTCATCCACAAATTTATATTCAAAAGGATAGCCCTTGCTGAACGAGCTGAGTACACGGTCAGTAGCGGGGATGAGTTTTTGCATATCTGCACCGTCTTTTGCCCTGATGATCATATTTTCCCCGGCTTGCGGAATGCAGTATAACATGACAGGTCCGGCAGATCCATACATATCATTGAAAACAAAATCCTCCACAATGCCCACAACCTCTACATTTATCCCTGGCGATTGACGTGAGATATATGCGCCCAGCCTACCCTGATCGCCCATCATCTTTGCAAGCGTTTCATTAATGATAACGGTTCGCAGACTGTCGGCATCTGTATCATAAAAGTCGCGGCCGGTTTTGATCTTCATTTTCATGGTAGATATATAACCGGGGCTTCCGCCTATGTCATTTATCTGGTACCTATCGCCAGGCAATTTACCGTCCCAGGTATATTCGTCGGAGGAAGTGTGCATATAAAGCGGTTCGCCCCACGTAACTGCCACATTTTCGATAAGTCCTGTTTTCAACAACTCAGTTCTGACGACAGGAAAATGGCTCTGAACACTCCCGGGAATCCGTACCTCCACCAGGTTGTTTACATTATAACCCAGGTTCCTCGATTTGATATGCCCGATCTGCCGGTAAATGGTGATGGTGGCAATAATGAGAATAACGGATATGGTAAACTGCACGACGACCAATCCTTTTCTCATAAAAACAGGAGTGCCGCCTTTGGACAGCTTTAGTCTTTTTAAAACTATCGCGGGTTTAAATGATGACAAATAGAAAGCAGGATACAAGCCTGATACCAGTCCGCAAATTGCTCCTGCAGACAGTAAAAAAATAAAATGAACAGGCTGCAGCAAATCAAAATGTAATTCTTTGCCAATAATTTTATTAAACAACGGGATGCCAGAATAGACAATGGCAACAGCAAAAATCACCGAAAGAAACGCCATAAGCAATGACTCGGCCATGAACTGCCGCACCAGGCTGAGCCTGCCTGCCCCCGACACTTTGCGCACCCCTACTTCAAGCGCCCGCTTTTCTGACCTGGCGGTGGAAAGGTTCATGAAATTGATACAGCCGATCAGCAGCACAAGCATGGCAATCACAGAAAACAGGTTAATATACTCTATCTTGCCGCCTGAAGGCTTCCCGTTTACCAACTTGTCATAGAGGTTTACATCTTTTATGGAAAGCAGGAAGGTTTTAAGCGGAGATCCCTCCACTTTTGCCTGCATATAGTCTCTGAGCTTTTTACCAAGATGATCGACGTTTGTCGTAGGTTCTGTTTCAACAAGCGTAGCATGAAATATGCCCCATTTGTTCCATTCAGGAAACATCAGATCGTCATACACCTTGAAAGGGGATACCCAGTTAAACCTGAAAGAAGAATTTTCGGGAAAGTCTTTGAAGACACCGGTGATCTTGAAACTGCCGTCTTTTGACCAGGGAGCTTCGCTTTGGGTAACAATGGTTTTACCAACAGGATTTTCATCATTGAAGAACGCTTTCGACAGGCTTTCGCTGATGATGATGGACTCCGGCGAAGGAAGAAATGGTGGTGCACCGTAAATAAAATTAAAATCCAGCATGTGAAGCAGGGAAGAATCGGCATATTGGCCCATCTTAAAAATCCTTTTATCACCCAGCACAAAAAGTTGCCTGTTTTCCCAGGTAATACGGCCAATGTGCTTAATGCCCGGCATGTTTTTTTCCAGGTCGGGTGCCATAGGCGTTGGAGCACTGTTCGCATAATTTCCGCCGGGTTCATTTTTGTTCTGCTGTACTATAAAAAAGAGTTTGTCTTTCCTAGTGAACTGTTGATTAAAAGAACGTTCGTTTTCAATCCATAAAAAAATAAAACAGGCGCAGGCAATACCGGTAGCAAGACCAAAAATGTTCAGAAGGCTGAAAGTTTTATTTCTCCAGATATTCCGGAATAAAATAAAAATTTTATTGTATGGCATATAACAGGCTTTGGTTGTTAGAGATCCTATACCATAACTTATTGGTCCGCCAACATAGTGCCAAACAGCTCATTATTGAAATACAATGCATTGGGTGTTGCTGTCAGATTGAACTGTACGATTTTGATACAAAAAGCTGTCCGTTTTTGACTCAGCGGGTATTTCTTTGAATAAGTAAAATTAGTGACTGCATGGACTGCAGCATAGAACAAATGCGACATTTTATAACTATGCCGGAAAGCCGGAATCACGCTGAAGCCTGAGCGGGCTTTTTTCAAGGTAGGACTGAAGCCCGGTTGGCGTAACGCCGGAAAATGCTTTAAAATCCCGTATCATATGCATCTGGTCGGCATAGCCGCAACTGTGTGCAATGGAAAGCCAGGAAATATCCTCATTGCTTTCCCGCATATACCATGCTTTGGAAAACCGGACCAATCGTGCAAAAAACTTTGGCGGCATACCTATTCTTTCCAGGAACTGCCGTTCCAGCTGGCGTGTGCTTACGCAGGATTGTTTGGCCAACCGGTCAATATTATTGAGGTCCCCGTTTTGTATGTTTTGCATGAGCACCTGCTCAACCGGCAATATGCTTTTTAGCATGCTTACTTTTCCAAGTAAATAGGATTGGATAATGTCTATCATCAAATCGTAATCAGCGGTTTCCCCAAGCCGTTGCGAAATGCTGTCAATATCATTTCCCAAAAATAAGGCGGCATCAAAGGGCTGGTCTGTCATCTCTTTCATAGGGATGTTCAGTAAACGATGCATACCGCCGGGCTGAAAGCTTACCATGATGGTGAGCTGGTTATAACCCATGGTCAAATCGACCCGTGAAAGCTGGGGCCCGATCAGCATGCTCCGGGGCGCTACTCCGGTAAGCCGGGTAGCATAATTAAACGAAGACATTTTATCGTATGGATAAAAATAAAGGCAATGGTCTGGTTGCGGAGGAAAAGGATTTACCGGTCTTGGCTTACTGGTGTCGAGTTGATAATGAACAAGCATGATACGGCTGATAAAAAACCGCAGCTCAGGCAATGGCCTATAGTGGTGCAGCACCATGCTTGTGTTTTAGAATCTAAGTTACAAAACCTTCATGTTCAGTAGTCAAAACTTTTGCCGGGTTCACCTGCTCTTTGACGGCAGACCCGCTGACAACCGTTTGCCTATTCTTTTACATACCGGAACTGGTTCCCGTTCAGCAGGGGATGCTGACCCACGAGCATGTTATTGGTGAACAGTAATGTAAAATCTTCAAAAAATACTTCCGCCACCCATTTTTCAAAAGCAAATTCAAAATTGTTCTGGATTTTATTGGTTA
>NZ_DAOMOZ010000217.1:0-7972 GCF_035444585.1 Agriterribacter sp. | reverse complement strand
CAAAAATTTTCCACCATTTGTTTTTTTTGCCGAATATTTTATCGCCCAGCTCCATGTACTTGTCTTTTATATCCTGCACCTTTAGTCCGATGGCCAGGCAGGATGCTATGATAGAACCGGTGCTTGTGCCGCCAATGAGATCGAAATAATCGCAAAGCCTGAAATTTTTATCATTGCCATGCTGTTTTCGTAAAATATCTTCAATTCGCTGAAGATAGCCTAATGACAATGCGCCGCGGATACCACCGCCATCCAGCGCAAGAATACGTTTGGGAGAACTGCTGTTTGAAAAATGCTCAGAAAGTGTCATGTTGTTGAGGTTTGTGTAATTAAGGGATTTGCCCGTTATGATTCGGGCGTTAATATAACCATTAGCTTCCTCATTTGCAATCCCACAAACAGGTTACCGGGGCCGTAACCATTCTTTAACCATTATTCCAATTTAATTAACACCCCGGCTTGCAGATCTGTGCGAACTTCAGTGCCTGCCCTTCAAAAGGTATATTTTTTATTTTAGGTAGTTGGTTTCAGCAAACTCCTGTTTTAACAGGAGTTTTTTGTGTGTTTGCATGACATGCTCCTTGTGTTGACAGGAATTGTGGCGGTTTCCTTTATATTTATCCTGTTATGACCATTGCTTTTATTCACAATAACAGGGCTTTTTTGCCGGAGATTGAAGCCTATGTTTCTTTTTTTTCTGCACATCCGGGGATCCTGACCAGGGTAAGCAGGCAAAGCAGTTTACACAACACACCTGCCGATGTCGAATGGTATTTCATGGGTACGCAGGTAAGACGGAGCAAAAACGCAGTTGTTGTGCATGAATATGCTTCTGCATCCGTACCTCCGCTTGCCACGCTTAGAAATATTATTAAGAGAAATATAAATTGTTTGCCCGACTACAGAATATTCTATAGTGAATACGTTCGCCGGCAGTTTGATTTCAGGGATAACATCCCGTTTGGTTTGCGCGGACATGGAATAATGAACAGTGACCCTGCTTCAGAAAGAACCGGAAAGCGCTATGATTTCATTTACGTAGGGAGTATAGATAAGAAAAGAGAACCTGACGTGTTATTGAATTGTTTCGCCGGGGGTAATTTAAAAGACAGAACGTTGCTGGTATTGAGCAGGGATTATACGCAAACGGCCTTACGCCTATCGGGGCATAAAAATATTTTTTTTAAAGGGCCGGTTCCCTATCACCAGGTATACTCCTATATTCATCAGAGCAGGTATGCTATTAATTTTATGCCCGACATCAGTCCTTTTAACAGGCAGGTTTCGGCTAAATTTTTAGACTATGCCGCCTGCGGGATACCGGTTGTTACTTCAGATTACCAGTGGA
Organism: Agriterribacter sp.; assembly: GCF_035444585.1. Lineage (GTDB taxonomy): Bacteria > Bacteroidota > Bacteroidia > Chitinophagales > Chitinophagaceae > Agriterribacter. The sequence continues at coordinate 6,624 of NZ_DAOMOZ010000217.1, read as the reverse complement.
TAAAAGAGTTTGAAAGCGTATACGGGGGAAGGTATTATTACCTGCTGCCGGATCTTTCCAATCTTACCTGGGAGCAGGTGAATGCATTCTCTTATGCTGTACCCGATCTGCGTGAATGGACATGGAAAACCCAAATTGAAAAATCGGGAATAACAGGTTTTCTGCAAAAAAGGTTTCCGGGGCTGGACTTTGCGGGAGATGCAAACAAAAACGGGTAACCTATTCTGCAGCCTGCAGCATGTTCTTATACAATTCCAGCTGGGCTGACCATATTTCTTCATTGGAGAAATTATCACCCGCAAATTTTCTTCCGTTTTTTCCGTATTGTTGTCTTAATGCTTTGTTCGTGATCAGCTTTTTCAGAATGGCGGCCAGTGCGGCAGCATTTCCTTTTTCAAATAGTTCTCCGTTTATGCCGGTATGAACCGCATCTTTACAACCTGGTATAGCTGAAGCGATGACAGGCACTTCCATAGCAGCAGCTTCAATCAGTACATTGGGAAATCCTTCCCGCAAAGAAGGCAGAACAAGGATATCCATTATGCCGTATACAGGCGTTACATCATATAATTTACCGAGATACATTACTTTTTCATCGTGATACAACTGGTGAAGCAAATGGAGCGAAAACGGGTTTTCCTCTATAATAGGTCCTGCCAGTACCAGTCGTAAAGAAGGATATTCCTTTACCAGCAAATTAAACGCATCAAAAAGGATGTCAATTCCTTTGTCTTTTGATAAGCGGCCCAGGAAACCGATCACCGTATCATCTTCTTTTAAATTAAGCCTGTCTTTCAGTTGTGCGGACCTTCCTGTAACAGCATTTTTGCCGGGAAACGAATGCAGATCAATACCATTGGCACTTCCTTTTCCCAGCACTATACCTTTGCCAGATGAAAGTATTTTCCTTTTTTCTGCATGGATCTTAAGAGTGGGGCTCACTACTATCACCCTGTCTGCTATACTGCAGGAAATTTTTTCTGTTTTAGTGATCAGCCGGCGCAGTAAGCCTTTTTTGGTATCTGATAATAATCCGTGAAGCGTAAATATTTTGTGTTTACAACCGGCGATCCGGCAGGCGAGCATAATGAGAAAACCCGATTTGGGATTGCCGGCATTAACGATATCGGGCCGTTCCCGCTTTATTAACCGGATGATCCGGAAAAGTTGAAAAAGGTCGGTAAAGGGCGAAATCCTTTTGGTAAAACCTATGGTGATCAGCCGGGCATTTTCTTTTTTGGCCAGCATACTGATCTCTTCCCCGGGCGCGCTGAGTATAATAACCTCAAAGCCATGCTGTACTAAAAAAGCCACCTGCCCCTTCAGGAAACTGGCGCAAAACGAACTGGAAACTCCCAACAAAATTTTTGGCATAACGGTGTATATCGCTTAAAAGTAAGTGTTCATAATAAAACAGTAAAAATTTATTAATCAGAGCACAATAGATTATTTTGCAAGCGTCTTTACAATTTGTTATTCATTAGTATTGCATCTCTTTTTATATATTATTACCGGGATATTATACATTACCGGTTTCGTTTTTCTGTTTCGCTGGCTTAATCATCGGAAAGAAAGACCGGTAAGCGGGAAATGGCTGACGGCTGCTTTTGCTGCAAAGCTGGCGGCGGGTTTTGCATATGGCTATGTATATGCGCATTACTTTCCGGTAAGCGACAGTTGGGTATATTTTAATGAGTCACTGGCAGAATATCAAAATCTGCTTACCCACCCTTCGGCCTTTTTTTCTACCGGCATATCCTTCAGCAACCTCACCGATTTTTTCTCTACTGCCGATGACGCTCCATGGAGCAACGCGGGTGAAAACCTGTTGATCAAACTACTCGCCGTTTTTAATGTATTCAGCGGTGGCAATTACTATATTGATATTATTTTTTTTAATGCATTATCGTTCTGGGGCCTATACCTTATCTATTTTGTGGCCCGGAAACATATTCAAAGAAACGGCTTATTGATATTTTGTACGGTGTTTTTTCTTCCTTCCTGTTTGTTCTGGAACAGCGGTATAGACAAAGATGGTTTGATCGTGTTCTTTACCGGCGTATTGTTCTATGCTGCGGATTATTGCATTACTGTAAAACAAACAGTACGGCAACTGGGGTTTGGAGTGCTCAGTTTTGCGTTCATTTTCCTGTTGCGCAATGTTAATGCGCTTATACTGCTGCCTGCTCTAACTGCATGGTGGATCTCTATAAAGCTGGTGTCGGCCAGGCCTTACCTTGTCTATCTTATTGTTTACGGTGCATGCGTAATATTCTTTTTTCTTTCCCCGGGGTTTCCTTCAAAATTTAATTTACCGCTTAAACTTGCAGAAAAGCAACACCAGTTTTTAAAGCTGGAGGCCAATACTGTATTGCCTTTAACTCCTTTAAAACCTACCGTCAAAAGCTATGCAGAAGTATTGCCGCAGGCGGCCAATCATGTTTTTTTAAGACCCTATATAACAGAAATAAAAAGTCCTTTTCATTTGATGGCTTTTGCTGAAATCATTTTAATTGTATTGATCGTGATTGGTGCTGTTATATCGGGCGCAAAGCATATACTGCCTCAGTTATTACAGCCGTTTTGCCTGTTTCTTATCATGATCTCATTGGTCGGACTATTGATAATAGGGTATACCGTTCCTTTTACGGGAGCCATAGTGCGTTACAAAGCATGGTATATTGTGCTGTTGCTGCTTCCTTTTGTGGGGTCGTTGAATAAAAATTTCCTGCACTCCAAATAAATGAGTAATTATCTCCATATTTTATTTTATTAAGATAAAATACCTTTTTGTAATAAATTATATGATTTTTCATATTTTTCCAAGGTTATTGTAAAAAAACAATAGTTTTGCTTCGATTTTAATAATCATAGTAAAAAATTATATATATTAAATTTAAATTAGATGGAATCACTTCGGTTTAATGCGATCAATCATTTGTCTGGTTTGGGGAAAGAAATCCTTGTAGAAGGTTCCCGTAAAATAACCACCATTTTCGGAGAGAACGTATTTACATTAAAAACGGCCCGGGAGTATTTGAGTGATGAAGCATACAAAAGTTTGGTTGCTTCCATAAAAACCGGAAAAAAAATAGACCGTACCATGGGCAATCATATCAGTGCGGGCTTAAGGCATTGGGCGGAAGCCAAAGGCGTTACGCATTTTACACACTGGTTTCAGCCTTTAACCGGTACAACAGCCGAAAAGCATGATTCTTTTTTTACGCTAAAGGGTGATGGCACGCCGATTGAGGAATTTGACGGTGCCGCGCTTATACAGCAGGAGCCTGATGCCTCTTCTTTCCCGTCGGGCGGGTTGAGAGCTACTTTTGAAGCAAGAGGCTATACAGCCTGGGATCCCACATCTCCGGTATTTATTATGAATATAGGTGATGCCAATACGCTTTGTATACCCACTATATTTGTTTCTTATACCGGCGAATCATTAGATACCAAGACCCCCTTGCTGCGCTCGCTGGAGGCTTTAAATAAAGCTGCGGTGGATGTATGTAATTATTTTGATAAAAATATTAACAGGGTCATTGCTACACTGGGATGGGAGCAGGAGTATTTTGTAGTGGATGCAGGGCTTGCCAACGCCCGGCCCGACCTGGTTATGACAGGCCGTACTGTATTTGGGCATTCACCGGCCAAGGGTCAGCAATTGGAAGATCATTACTTTGGGTCTATTCCCGAAAGAATATATGCGTTCATGAAGGATTTTGAAGAGGAGGCATACCGCCTTGGTATTCCGTTGCGAACCCGGCATAATGAAGTAGCGCCCGCACAGTTTGAATGTGCTCCTATTTTTGAGGAAGCGAACCTGGCTGTTGATCATAATATTCTTTTAATGGATCTTATGACCAGGATCGCAAGGCATCATAACCTGATGGTGCTGCTGCACGAAAAGCCTTTTGCCGGCATTAACGGAAGCGGCAAGCACAACAACTGGAGCATGTCAACAGATACCGGCGTTAACCTTCTGGCTCCGGGCAAAACACCCAAAACCAACCTCATGTTCCTTACCTTTTTTGTAAATGTAATTAAAGCGGTGCATGATTATGCTGATCTGCTCCGTGCTTCTATTGCATCTGCCGGTAATGACCACAGGTTGGGTGCTAATGAAGCCCCGCCCGCTATCATTTCGGTATTTATCGGCAAATACCTTAATGAGGTGTTAACTGAAATTAAAACAAGAGTAGGCGATAACTTTTCTGAGCAGGATGAGATCCTCCTGAAATTGGACATTCATAAAAACATCCCGGAATTGTTATTAGACAATACAGACCGCAACCGTACTTCACCTTTTGCCTTTACCGGCAATAAGTTTGAATTCCGCGCCGTAGGCTCTACCGCCAACTGCGGTATCCCCATGACCACCCTTAACGCTATTATGGCAAACACTTTAACCCAGTTTAAAAAAGAAGTAGACGCCCTGATAGATAAAGGAGAGAAAAAGGAAATTGCCATTATGCATGTTATCCGCGAATACATAGCCGGTTCTGAAAAAGTGTTGTTTGAAGGAGACGGATACAGCGATGACTGGCACCATGAAGCAGAAAGACGCGGTTTGCCCAATGTTAGAACAACACCGTTGGCATTGGATGCGATGGTTACAGACAGGGCTAAAAAATTGTTTGAGGACCTGAGCATATACCATCATTCCGAACTGGAAGCGCGGCATGAAATTGAACTGGAAAAATACATTAAAAAAGTGCAGATCGAGGGCCGTATCATGGGAGAGCTCTGCACCAGCCATATCCTGCCCTGTTCGGTAAAATACCAGAACATCCTCATCAGTAATATCCGCGGACTTAAAGAGTTGGGCCTGCCGGAATCGTCGTATGCCAACCAGTTGCAGATACTTGAAAAAATATCCGAGCATATTGGCCAGGTGGCAGACGGTGTTGAAAAAATGATTGAAGCAAGAAAGGTGGTGAACAAGATCGAAGATACCCGCACGAAGGCCATAGCGTATCAAAGCCAGGTTAAAGATGCTTTTTTTGATAAGATCCGCTATCATGTTGATAAGCTGGAATTACTGGTAGATGATCAATACTGGTTACTGCCTAAATACCGCGAATTATTGTTTTTGAGATAGACACAAGCCCCATAAATCAGCAAACGCCCCTGGAAATTTTCAGGGGTGTTTTATTTGGAGAGAGTGAGTAGTGAGTGGTGAGTGGTCAGTCAGCCATGAGTTGTACCGGTCATGCCAAGCATTGACTATCCGGCCTGTCAGCAAGGCTTACTGCATAGTAAAAGTGTCAAGAAATTTTGTGGTAAAATTACCCTTTCTGAAATCTTCGTTGCGCATAAGCTGCTGGTGAAAGGGAATAGTGGTTTTTACACCTTCAATTACATATTCGCTTAAAGCGCGGCTCATGGTATTGATGGCTTCTTCCCTGGTGCGGGCAACAGCAATGATCTTGCCGATCATTGAATCGTAATAAGGTGGAATAACATAACCTGCGTAGGTATGCGAATCAATGCGTACCCCATGTCCGCCCGGTTGATGCAATACCGTTATTTGTCCCGGCGAGGGCCGAAAATCGTTATACGGATCTTCTGCATTGATCCGGCATTCTATAGCATGCATTTCGGGATAATAATTTCTTCCTGAAATGGATTCGCCGGAGGCGATCTTTATTTGTTCTTTAACCAGGTCAAAATTGGTTACTTCTTCTGTAACGCAATGTTCTACCTGGATGCGGGTATTCATCTCCATAAAATAAAAGTTCCTGTGTTTGTCCACAAGGAATTCTATAGTGCCCACACTTTCATAATTAATGGCAGAAGCGGCTTTTACGGCAGCTTCACCCATTTTTTCACGCAGATCGTTCGTCATAAAGGGTGATGGAGATTCTTCTACCAGCTTCTGGTGGCGGCGCTGAATGGAGCAGTCCCTTTCGCTCATATGACAAACTTTGCCATAGCGGTCGCCCGCTATCTGTATTTCAATATGACGCGGCTCTTCTACAAATTTCTCCATGTATATCCCGTCATTCTTGAATGAAGCACCGGCTTCTGCTTTTGCATTGCTGTATGCTTTTTCTATTTCGCTTTCTTCCCAAACCACCCGCATGCCCTTACCTCCGCCACCCGCGGTTGCTTTTAAAATTACCGGGTAGCCAATCTCTTTTGCCAGTCCTTTTGCCTGGTCCACACTCTCCAGCAATCCTTCACCACCGGGCACTACCGGAACGCCGGCTTTGATCATTGTTTCTTTAGCCGTGATTTTATCGCCCATGGCAGTGATCATGCCCGGCGTGGGGCCAATGAATTTTATTCCGTGCTCACAGCAAATTTGAGCGAACCTGGCATTTTCAGCTAAAAAGCCATAGCCGGGGTGAATGGCATCCGCATTGGTAATTTCTACAGCAGCCATAAGGTGTGGGATATTAAGATAAGAGTCTGTGCTTTGCGGACGGCCCAGGCATACCGCTTCATCTGCAAATTTTACATGCAGACTATCCTTATCCGCGGTAGAATAAACGGCCACTGTTTTAATGCCCATCTCCCTGCAGGTGCGGATGATCCGCAATGCAATTTCACCACGATTTGCAATAAGTATTTTTTTGAACATGTATTCAATTTGAAAATTCGGGAATTTGAAAATTTGAA
>NZ_DAOMOZ010000216.1:0-8067 GCF_035444585.1 Agriterribacter sp. | reverse complement strand
CCAGTCGCGGTGAATAATGATCCACCACATGGAATAGGTGCTGATGCCGTTCATCCAGCCGGGCAACGGGGTGATATCGCGTGAAAGATCAAGGCTTTTAGGCACTACTTCGTTATCACCGAAAACGGCGCTGATGGTAGAAGTTTCGGGATGCATGTCGCCCACCCAAACCAGTCTGTCGCGTTTGATGCCATCCCATAAATAATCCTGCATGTTCAGGTGCACGGTATAAGCGCCTGTCATCCATATTTTGTTCAGTAATGTATCATTGCTGTTGAACGAACCGAGGTAAGGAATATCCCTGAATATAAAAATGGCCCGCACTTCTTTTAGCTGCAGTTCCACGTTTTCATCAAGCAGGTCAATGCGTACAAACCGGAAGCCGGTATTGCCTACTTCCAGCTTACCCAACCAGGGCACTTCCACGATCATATCGCGCATGGCATGATCATTGGTAGCATTTTGTTTGGGCTCAATATCACTCATTGCTTCGCTGGCCGATTCTCCAAAACGCACCCTCAGCTTAACGGGCTTGTTACCGGGATACATGCCGGTCACAATTTGCAGCCCGCCGTGCAATTCCCTGCCAAAGTCGAACAATAAGGCAGGTTTTATTTTTGCATCGCTTTTGAGCACACACATGTCTTTATTGGCAAGATCGGACTGACCATTACCCGGCTTCAAGAGCCTCTGCCCGTTTTTAATATTGCCTGCAGCATTTTCTGTTTGCCAGAGTATTTTAACGGGCGACAGGTAGCGGGTTACGGTTTCAGCAGATTGCGATTGACGCGTTTGGTTAAATACCGGTGGCAACTGTGCATACACAGTTCCACATACCATCATGCAAATGAACAATGCAGGTAGCAATCTTTTTTTCATTGTAAATATTTCTTCAGTTTGATGGGTGGGAATAGCCATAGCCGGCGTTCCCTTCAGGGTTGAAGGTAGCGGTGGAATGGCATAATGTCATCCTGTACCTTCCTGAAGCGGTGTAAAAAGGAAATCTGTAAAATCAAAAATCAAGCGCAATCCTTCGACCCCTTCGGGGTCGCATCATTTTGGTGTGGCCGAGTTACAGACCTGCAACCCTTTCAGGGTTATATACCATGGATTGTCGCCTCCTACGAAGCTTGTCAGCCGGTATATCTACCGAAGGTAGGCAGACAGGGAAGGGTCTGTAATGGTTGAAGCAAAGACAGATGCATTCCTGATTGCTCTGCGATTCTGCGGGGTAACCTATGACAGACAGTAGTGTATGATCGGGGCTTCGTGGTAGCCCAATAAAAAAACTACGGCCTGCCACCCTGACGAAGGAAGGGTCTGCAAGGATCGAAGCCAGGATAGATACCTCCTACGTCGGTATGACAGGCATAGGATATGAATGACAAGCCACAGAATATGATAGGGCTTTTGAGGTAATGCACAGCAAAGAACCACGCTTGCAATGATTGAAGCGAAGGCAGATTCCTCCTGCGTGAATGACAGGCGGATATTTCAAAGCCTTACCTCGCCAAAGCAGCCTTGTGTTGATCCCTTAAAAACTTCACCCCTTCAATGGCTATACTTTCCCTCGAAGGTTCTATTTCTCTCCAGATGCATGCAGCCCTGGCGATGATCTCTATTGCAGGCGTAAAAGATTCTATCACTACATCACCATCATAACCTGCCTGTTTTAATGCATCAAATATTCCTGTCCAGTTGATGTGATCATTGCCGGGTGTACCCCTGTCGCTGCCGCAGGCATGGAAATGCGCCAGCTTATTGCCTGCTTTCTGTATTGCTTTCGCGGAATCCTTTTCCTCAATATTCATGTGAAAAGTATCCAGGTGTACCAGCAACGCCTTTTCATTAACATCATTCACCATCTTCAGCGCCTGGTCGCAGGTATTGATAAAATCGGTTTCAAAACGGTTAAGCGGTTCAATGGCCAGCTTTACACCCAGCTTACCTGCATGTGCAGCCAGTGTGCGCAAATGCTTTACAACGGTATCCCATTGCTGCCTGTAATCTTCGGGAGACACCAGCTCTGCCCTGCCTACTTCCGAATATAAAGGACCAATTAAGGTAGGATGGCCCAATGCAGGAGACAGGTCTATTACCGCCTTTAAGTAATCCAGCGCTCCTTTCTGATCTTCGGCACTGCCCCGCAGATCACGCCCGCCACCCATAGCCGCGCAAATGGAGCCGCAAACCAACCCGTTATCATCCAATGCTTTTTTTACAGTAACCGGGTCAATATGTGATGCATCTTCCAGTGCAATTTCAACGGAATCAAAGCCCCATTTTTTAAACTGGGGAAATAGCGAAATACTTTCCGTGGTAAAAGGAGAAGTAAATAAAAATGTGTTGATACCAAATCGCATGAATAAAATGTTTTATGATGAATGTTGATCGTAAATATAAGAAGGATAGCCTGTTTTACAACAGCCTTACTTTGTTTGTAAAAAAACATGCACGCCCTTTTTGTTCGACACGATAATATCAGGCAGCTTATCATCATTGATATCTTTCACCACAAGGTTCAAACCAGAGCCGGAATCATTATCTATCTCATGTTTGATCCAGGCCGGCGTTTCCCCCGGCTCATATTCAAACCAGTACAAAAAGGCGGGTTCATGCGCGCCGGGATCGCCGCCATTGTGCGCAAAATACCGCTTGCCTGTTATAAAATCAGGATTGCCATCGCCGTTAACATCCGCCAACGCCAGACTATGGCTCTGCGAAAAGCCGGAATCAATGTGATGATGCCTGAACGTGATATTGCCACCTGCATCTTTTTGCTGCTCGTGCCACCAGATACCGTAATTGTGCGCGGAAGAGCTCAGGATATCCGCCAGCCCGTCTTCATTTAAATCCATCACATACATTTGCGCACAATCTTCACTCATATCTGCAGCATGAAATGTCCAGTTGGGTTGTTTGGGATCTGCAGGTCCTTCCCACCATCCTTTGCTGATCAGCACATCTTTTTTTCCATCGCCGTTTATATCGTCATAACCCAAACCATGCGTATACATGTGCGTGCCGGGTATGCCTTCCCTGCCATCTATCACCGTAAGCGCCCAGGTCGTATCGCCCTTTTTTTGCGGTGACTGCAGCCAGATGATCTGTTTTTTTTCGGGATCATTGCACAATATATCCTTTCTGCCATCTCCATCTATATCTACAAACAAGGGCGCTTCATTGCCTACCGATGTATGAATAACATGCACAGGCCAATGTCCGGGCTTATTTTGCGGATTTTCATGCCATACGGCGGTTTTACCCGGCCAGTCAATCCGCACCTGGTCAATCCAGCCATCCTGGTTCACATCCATGCTGAAATTCAAAAATGAATTGCTGTAACCCACTCCCACCACGTATTTTTCCGGCTTTGCTATTTCATGCGTTTTCCAGTCGGGCGCTTCAAACCAGAAGGCGCCCGCTATCACATCAATTTTGCCATCCCCGTTCACATCCCCCACCGCTGCACCTTCGCTAACGAAATCTTTGGTCAGCACCTGCTTGCCGAATGTTACCGTCCGGGGCTTTTTTTGCTCACCCTGCGCATTACATCCTGCCGCCAATAACCCCAATGCCAAACCGCTCAACAATATTGTACGCACTTGTGTAATCATAATTTTTATTTTAAACATTTATAAATTTAAACAGATATATGCTTATTCCGGCGCGTTGAACCACCATAGTCGTCAAAATAAAAAAGAAGCCGTTCTAATGGTACGTGAAACACGTACCAAGGCGATTAGTGAATAGTGAAATGTGAATTGGTGAATTGTTCACCTGCATTCCTCTTCCATCCTTCTGTTTCGTGAAACGAACTCAATCCTTTCACCTCTCACGTCTCACCTCTCACTATTCACCATTCACTCACTTTACACTTAGCAAATACTTCATCAGCGCATAAAAATCTTCCTCTTTAATGGTATTCCTGAACTGGTCGGGCATTAAGGTGTACTGCGACGGCTTATTTTCTTTGATATCATTTTTAGCAACGGAAAATTCTTTACCCGAGGGGTCGGCGTATACCATCACTTCACCTTCCGTTCTACGGTATAATCCACTCAACAGCTTTCCGTTCTTCAATGTAATGTTATAGGTACGAAAAGCCTGCGATATATTACGGTTGGGATCAAGGATCTTTTCTGTAAGGGCCTTAACACCCCAGTTGCCTATTCCATCTAACTGCGGTCCTACCAAACCGCCTTCGCTTTTTACCTGGTGGCACATGCTGCAGTTCTGAACAAAGATATTCTTCCCTGCTTCGGCAGTGGCAGTAGAAATACCAATGCCGGCAATCCGGGCTTCAATCAGTTTTTGCCGCTCTTCCACATCCGTTTTGCTGCTGCCCCAAAGCGCATCCAACTGCTTTTGCTGAGCCGGAGTGATAGTGGCTGCCAGCCGCTCACGCACAGATGGTTCCGCTAACACAGCCGGGTTGAACTGCCTCGCTTTAAAGGCATCCAGTATATGACTGATCCCCTGCCGGGAAGCGGAAAGACTGGAAACAATAGCCGTTTGTATTGAGAAACTGCTTCCTGCCAAACCCTCCTGTAATGTATTGTAAACAGCAGCGGAAGGAGCCTGTGCCAATACACCTGCCATTCTTTGCCGGAGTGCGGGCAATTCCGTTTTATCGTTGAACAGCTTCGTGATCAATGCTGTATTGCTGCCGGGAGCAATATTCATGAGCGCATTGGCCGCTGCTGCGCGAACCCTGTAATTCAACCATCCCAATGCCACTATTTTTTGCAGGGCAGGCTGCAATGCTGCTACTTTATATTCGCCGGCAATTTCGGCTGCCTGTATGCGGCGTTCATTGATTTCACCTGTTCCCTTTTCGGGGATGGGCACAACCGCCGGCTCCAGTTTTCCTATACCAACGGAACCTGTTTTTGTACTGTCAATCACTTCTATATAACCCAATTTTCCCTGCCAGACCGAAAGATCAAAAGGTACTTTTTCTTCGATGAGATCCTTGAATTCCATGGTCTCCTTCTGTTCCATCCTGTATTCAGCCACCACTTCATTGCTACCCTGCAGGCGTATGCGAACAACATTTTTTGAGATGCCTTTTTTGGTATCGCTATTGTGTATATCATTGTCAAAGACATTCATATACAGGGTGGCAGGCAATGTAAAAGGAACCGAATACAGCACTGCCGTTGGATTATAGCCATGCGCCTCGCTGAAGATGATACGGAAGGCCGGTGCAACGTTTGTTAAAAATTCATCAGATACTCTCCATGGGTCTGCAGGTTCACCGGTGCTGTCGATCGGGCGGCTTTTCCAGGTATCACCGGCTTCGGAAATATTTTCAAGAAAATGTTTAGTGAGCCCGATGCCCCATTGCTGCATCTGCTGCGAAGGCCGCGCTCCTCTTTGTGCAATGCCCTGGCGCATGGTGTTGTACAGCATGAACTGCACGTCCTTATCTTTTTCAAACCGCTGCCTGATCAGCGCAATAGCATCATCTGCTTTGGAAGAGGGAAGGTAACGCCCGGCATATTCAAAGCTCTGAATAAGCTGCTGCCGGGGCATTTCATGATCTTTCATATAGTTCAGCACAAAACCTGCAGCCTCAGCCGAAGGTACGTCCAGCATTACCTTGCACAGGATGGCCAACTGCTGCCCGTTCCATTGCATGCCCAATGCCTTCTGTATTTCCTTATTGTCTCTCAGGTTATTGCGAATGGCCAGCAGTACTGTATACCTGAGATGCGAATCATGCTCATCCGTTTTACTATACAGATCCAGCAACGGAGCTATATTTCCGGCACCGGTAAATTTGTTGAGCGCAGCGGCCGCGATACGCCGCACATGAGGGCTTTGATCCGCCAGCGCTTTTACAATCACATCATGATGCAAAGAACTTAATGTATCCATCTCTGTGAGTATCCTCAGCGCATGCACTTTTATTACCGGATCCTGGTGCTGCAGCGCTTCATCAAGCTGTGCCCGCGCTAATGCATTTAAACGGTGCAGTATCCATAGCGCTTGTATGTATGCTTTTTGCGACGATGCAGCAGTAAGGAGTTTCTTTACAGGATCAATGGCTTTTTCTTTCCATACATCCACGATGCGGTTGGCAACAGCAAAACGGGTGGTTAACTGCGTGCTCTGTAAACCGGGTATCAGTTCTTCCAAACCTGCTTTCGACCAGTCTTTAACCTCCACATCCTTATGTGTGTCATTGCCTTTGTATGTAATTTTCCAGATCCTGCCACTTATCCTGTCTCTGCCAGGATGATTTAAAGGCACTTCATAATGACCTATAATGCGGTTGTAAAAATCGGCTATATACAATGCGCCATCCGGACCTGTTTTTACATCAACGGGGCGGAACCAGGGATCGCTGCTCACCAAAAAATCTTCCTCACGTTTAGCGATGGGCGTAGATCCGCTGAACGTCATGGTATTGCGGTTAACCTTGCAGGTTACCACATCGCCCGAAAAAAAGCTGTTCCTGTATGCTTCGGGAAATTGTTCGCCGGTATAATAATCCAAGCCGGCAAGCGCTGTAGAGCCCAGCTCATAGCTGGTCATTTCGGGTGCAAACCCTATTCCCGCAGGAGCTACCTTGCCAAAATGAGGATAGTCGCCACCGGGAATGAGCTGGTAGATGGGCTTGGTATGACAATCCAGAGAGTACAGGTAACCCCATTCATCGTAACTGTAACCAAATGGATTCACCCTCCCGAAAGTGGTCTGCTCCACGCGGCGCCCGTCGGGCTTAAACCGGAAAGTATTACCCGATGTCATGGTAATGGAATCCCCATCTGTACCTGCTATAGTAGATGTATTGGTAAACCCGTGGGAAGAATGTATCCATCCGTCGAACCCGCGGATGAAATTATTTACCATGCCATGCGTGTCTTTAAAACCAAAGGGACCCAACAGCACTTTTTGTTCATCAGCTTTGCCGTCTCCATTGGTATCGGTAAAACGATAAACGTTGGGAATGCTGTAAGCAATGGCGCCGTCGCTTACAGGCAATATGCCAATAGGAATATTTAAGGTATCTTCAAAATGAGTGAACTTATCCGCTTTACCGTCTCCGTTTGTGTCTTCCAGTATGCTGATGCGGTCTCCGCCTCTGCCGGAACCTGCCGCCATCGGGTATTCGGATGATTGTGTAACCCATAACCTTCCCTGGTCATCAAAGGCAATGTTCATGGGTTTGGTGATATCGGGCTCGGAAGCAAAAAGCGTTATTTCAAAACCCTCCGGCAGTATAAATCCTGCACGTTCCTGCTCAGGCGTTTGAAATGCTGTACTGCGTACATGTTCGGAAAATTTTTTCTCATCGCGCCCTTCGGGCTTTGTACCGGACTGACTGCAGGACAAAAGAAAGTTATACAAAAGGAAAATACAGGATATTGTAAAAAGATATTGGCGCATATTGAATACAATCGTTTAAAAGATTGTCCACGGGTATTGAAAATATATTATTATGGAAATAAATGTAAAATAGCCGGTTTATTTTATATGGGCATCCTGCACTTACCTTGTGGGGTGAGGTGGGAGGAGGGAGGAGGGAGGTGTGAGGGTGGGTTACAGGGTGCAGGTTACAGGGTGCAGGTTGCAGGTTTCAGTTATTGGTCTGACGCTCCTTTCATTGCGCACCGACTGCCTGCATTTTCGCATTTCTCACATTTCCATATTTCCACATTTTTCACTCGCGGTCTGACGCTCCTTCGTCGCGTACCGACCGCTATATTTTCAAATTAAAGGTTCCCCTTCTTCATTTCTTCCACCGCAAAATGGGCAGCTCTTGCAGAGAAAGCCATATAGGTGAGTGAAGGATTTTGAGTAGAAGTTGAAGTCATACAGGCTCCATCGGTTACAAATACATTTTTGCAGGCATGCAACTGGTGCCATTTATTGAGCATGGAGGTTTGGGGATCATGCCCCATGCGAACACCACCCATTTCATGGATATCCAATCCCGGAGCGCCGGGGCGTTTACTCGTTTTCACGTCTTTAAATCCTGCAGCCGTGAACATTTCACTGACCTGCTCAAAATAATCATCCAGCATTTTGGCATCATTATCATCAAAGTCTACCGAG
>NZ_DAOMOZ010000215.1:0-8115 GCF_035444585.1 Agriterribacter sp. | reverse complement strand
CGGCATAAAATGTTCTTTTTACCTGCACGCCACCAAATGAACGGTTATTGAGCAATCCGCTGTATTCTCTTGCAAAGGGTACTCCCTGGGCCACACACTGGTCAATAATATTAACGCTTACTTCCGCCAGCCGGTGTGTGTTGGATTCACGGGAGCGGTAATCCCCGCCTTTTATCGTATCGTAAAAAAGACGAAAAACAGAATCGCCGTCATTCTGATAATTCTTGGCAGCGTTTATGCCGCCCTGTGCCGCAATGGAATGCGCCCTGCGGGGAGAGTCCTGGAAACAGAAGGCCTTTACACGATATCCCAATTCACCCAGTGAAGCGGCTGCAGAAGCACCCGCCAGGCCCGTTCCCACAACAATGACCTCCAGTTTGCGCTTATTGGCAGGGTTTACCAGCTTTACATGGCCTTTGTAGTCACTCCATTTGCTCTCTAATGGTCCTGCAGGTATTTTTGAATCCAGCATAATTGTAAATACATTGATGGTTTTACCAGGATTGATTCCGGGTTATTAATAAAGAAGGATCATCACCAAAGATCTATTCATTTTGCCCTCACTTCTCTTCAACTTACCACTTGCCACTTGCCACTATTTCACCCATCCAAGATATATAGAAACAGGCATCATGGCAAAAGCCAATGGTACTATTATCGAAAACGCCGTGCCTGCAGCATGCACGATCCGCACATAGCGCCGGTTGTGCAGCCCAAGCGTTCTGAATGCACTGTTAAATCCATGCAGTAAATGATAGGCCAGCGAAATGCAGGCCAGTACGTATAAAACCACTACCGTAATCGACTGAAACACGATCAGCATTTCGCCGTAAAGGTTATGGTATTCTTTCCCGTCGTAGGAGGTAATGCCCAACTCATGGATATTACCGATCCCACCGAGCCTGCTGGGGGTCCAGAAATGATAAATATGCATGATCAGGAACAATAAAATCAATGTGCCCAGCAACCCCATGCTGCGGCTGTACCATTTGCTTCCGCGGTTGCCCAGCGGAACCTGGTAACCTATGCTGCGTCTGCTCCTGTTCTGCACTTCAAGGATCAACCCCTGTACGATGTGTAAAATGATGCCGATAAATAATCCTACTTCAAGAATGCGTACTACAACTGTTGCACCCATAAAATGAGCGGCTTTATTGAACATGGCCCCGCCATCATTTGCCCAGATGCAGGCGTTGAGCCCAACGTGCACCACAAGAAATGCGATAAGGGAAACACCCGTAAGCGCCATTACAAATTTTTTCCCAATGGAAGAAGTGAAGAGTTGTTTCCAGGTCATAGTAAGAAGAAGTGGTTAGAAAAAGTAGTGCAAAAATAGCACACAAATGCTCATAAAAATCAGGGTATGACATTTTTTATAAATCTATCCGTTTTAAGCGCCGGTCGGCTATAAGCTGAAACAGGTGCTGGGGCTGCACTGTACGCCAGTCAAAAACTTCCAGTAATTCAATGTACCGGTTCAGTTTCGCCTTTTTAAAATCGTATTGCGATTGTTCGGGCAGGTTTAATATAACAACCCATCCGTCTTCCTCGTTGGTTTCCTGGAACCAATCCTCGTAATAGCTGTCGTCACTGCTGTGAAAATTCAATACATTTTCCGCTATCAAAATAAATTTTGTGATCCTTTCATAAAAAAGCACATCTGTAACCTCCCTGCGTAAAGTTTGTATATCATTTTCTATGGCATCATTCCATTCGCCTATCAATTCAATAATGGCAAACCCGTTTTCGTAGTCGGCATAAAGGATCTTCGCATATAAAGTACGCGACCCAAATTCATCCCATTGAGGATGGATATAATAATTATATACAGTTTGTGAAAATACAAATTCACTATATTCCCGCCCCAAAAAGGGTGACTTCGGGTCTTCTTCCGAAGCATATAAATGTCGCCAGTTATAAAACGGTTCTATATCATGCATAACTCAACCCTTCTGTGCTACAAATATCGAAAGAATACCCGTAACAAAAGCAGGGTTTCACATGGTTTTTACAAGGGGTTAATATTGTAATAATATTGTTTTAAGCAATGCATAGTCTGCTTCTATAACGGTGCTGTGCCCGGGACGTTGCATCGTACTTTCTATTGAGGCCGGAACAGGTATTTTTTCACCGGTTACAGGCTCAACCACGTCATAAAATTTTACAGGATGGGCGGTTTCAAGAAAGATACCTTTTTGCTGCGGATGCCGCTCAAGGTAACGCTCCAGGCCAAGATAGGCCACTGCTCCATGCGGGTCTGTCAAATAACCGGTTTCGTGCTTTACTCTTTTTATGGTATCTTTTGTTTCTGTATCGCTGATCGTATACCCCGAGAGTTTTTCTTTGAGGCTTATAAAATGATGATCGAACAACCGGAGTATACGAACAAAGTTGCTGGGATTTCCTACATCCATGGCGTTGGAAATGGTGGGTACTGCGGGCTTAACCTGGTATTCGCCGCTGTGCAGGTAACGTGGCACCACATCGTTTGTATTACAGGCCGCAATAAAATGCGCCGCCGGGAGCCCCGTGATGTGTGCAAGCATGCCTGCGCAAATATTACCAAAGTTGCCGCTGGGTACGCAAAATACGGGTGGGATTTCTTTTTGGATCCATTGTTTATAAGCAAAGAAATAATAAAACTGCTGTGGCAGCCAGCGGGCCACGTTAATGGAATTGGCTGAAGTGAGCAGTCTTTTTTGCGTGAGCGTTTTATCTGCAAAGGCCTGTTTTACCATTCGCTGGCAATCGTCAAATGAACCTTTTACTTCAAGCGCATGGATGTTTTTGCCCGGCGTGGTCAATTGCTTTTCCTGCACTGAGCTCACCTTTCCTGAAGGATAAAGAATAACAACATCCACTCCATCCACTTCATAAAAGCCACTGGCTACGGCTCCGCCGGTATCGCCGGAAGTAGCTACCAGCACGGTTATCTTTTCGCTCCTTTCTTTTGCAAAATAACCCAGGCACCGGCTCATGAACCTGGCGCCAACATCTTTAAAGGCAAGCGTTGGACCATGGAAGAGCTCAAGGGAGAAAATATTGTCGTTTATTTTCACCAGGGGGATCGGAAAATCAATGGTTTCCTCAACAATCCGGCGCAACTGATCTTCGGGTATATCGCTGCCAACATAGGGGTGTATCACATCAAAAGCAATGGTTTCATTACTCTTGCTCTCCATATCAGCAACCCAGCTTTTTTGAAGCCGGGGCAGTATTTCGGGAAAATATAATCCTTTATCCGGCGCCTGGCCTTTTATGGTAGCTTCCTTAAAACTTACTTTGGGCGACTGCTCATTGAGGCTATAGTACTTCATAATGTTTTGATGGTTCGTTTTATAAGCTGCCGTTGTCATGCTTTAGTTCTCCCTTCCGGCATGAAACGATAAAAGTGAAATGTGAACTGTTCACTATTCACTGCTCACTATTCACTATTCACTATTCACCATCCATTTTCTGGTTTCAATGGATCATCAGAGATGCTTCACTCCTTCCCTGTTTACCGTGGTAACATGCGTATGGAAAGCGATACCGGTGCCGGTATAGGTTTCCTGCATTGCTTTTTCAATTTCTCGTGCCGTTTTTTCGTCGCGGCTGAGCATAAATATAGAGGGTCCCGAACCCGATATGCCGCCACCCAGGGCGCCGGCTTCCAGACTCCTGGATTTTACTTCAGCAAAAGCAGGAATAAGGATGCTTCTTACCGGTTCAATAAGCACATCTTCGAGAGAGCGGCTTATAAGGTCATAATCGCCTTTCATGAGTCCTGTAACCAGTGCCGCAATATTGCCCCATTGCCTGATGGCGTCTTTCAGCAGTATCTGCTTTCTCAATATCTGCCTTGCATCTTCAGTGCGTACCTCTATCTGCGGATGAACCAGCGTTACATAGAGCGGCGGTGAAGGAACACTGATCACATCAAGAGGATGTATGCTGCGGATAAGTGTAACACCACCATAAATACAGGGTGCTACATTATCGGCATGCTTAACGCCCGATGCCAGCTTTTCGCCAAGCATAGCCATCTGCACCAGGTCGGCATTGCCGAAAATATTGTTCAGTAAATGATTGGCTGCCACTACAGCACCTGCCGAGCTTGCCGCACTTGAGCCAATGCCGCTGCCCGGCATTATTCTTTTTTCGATGGTAACCTCAAATCCCGTCTTGCTGTTTAGCCTGTCAATCATTTCCAAAAGCGCAACACCAGCTACATTCTTCTGAGGGTCGGTGGGCAATCCATATTCATCAACATTGCGAATGACCACTACAGGCTCTTCAATGAGCTTTACCGTCATTATATCATAGGGATCATTCAAAGCCATTCCAAGCACATCAAATCCGCAAACCATATTGGCTACCGTACCCGGAGCCTTAACGGTTAATGATGTATCTTTTGCCGCGTCTATTGCTTCGTCTATTGTCTTCAGGCACATGGTGAGATTTAAGATTTGAGATTTGAGATTGAATTTCGCTTCGGATTTCGGATTCCCAGCTTCGGGCTTAATGATTTAAGTTTGTCCGCTTCTTCTTCCCGGCTTCTACGAAGCAGTTGCTCTTATAATATCGGCAAATACGCCTGATGCTGTTACCTCTGCACCTGCACCAGCTCCTTTTACCACCAAAGGCTGGCTGGGATAGCGTGCTGTATAGAACAATACTACATTATCTTTTCCATATAAATGATAGAGATCATGCTGTGGAGAAATGTGCTCCAACCCTACAACAGCTTTTCCCTTTTCAAATTTTGCTACAAATTTAAGCTTGCTGTTTGCTGCTGCCGCAGCATCATATAGTTTTTTGAAATGAGGTTCCTGCCTTTCCATTTCTTTATAAAAGGCCTTCACGTCGCCATGCATGCAGCTTTCCGGTAAAAAGCTATTGCAGGTGATGTCTTCCATTTCCAGTTGCTCACCCGATTCGCGGGCCAGTATCAGTATTTTGCGCATTACATCCGTGCCGCTCAGGTCCAAACGCGGATCAGGTTCGGTATAGCCCTCTTCCTGTGCCTGTTTTACTACTTTGGCAAAGCTCACTTCACCCTTATAGTGATTAAAAACAAAATTCAGGGTACCGCTGAGCACGGCTTCAATGCGGTTGATCTTATCCCCGCTGCGCATCAGGTCGTTCAATGTTCCTATTACAGGCAATGCAGCGCCCACATTGGTTTCAAACAGGTAAAGGCAGTTGTACGACCTTGCCAGGTCCTTTAATTCCCTGTAGTAAGCATACGACGATGAGGCCGCCACTTTGTTGCATGCCACCACAGAAACGCTTTTTTGCAACAGCCTGTCGTATACTTTTGCCACGGCATCACTTGCCGTCATATCTGCAAAAATGGCGTTGCGGAAGTTTTTGCCGATAATAATATTTACAAATGCTTCTATATCGGCCTCTTCACCGCCCTGTAATTTTTCGGGCCACTGGTTAAAATCAATGCCCTTATCGTCTATTATCATCTTCCGGCTGTTGGCAAGTCCGGTTACCCTAACGTTAAGGCGCAGATGCTTTGCCAGCCATTCCTGTTGCTGTTGCAGTTGCTGCAACAGCTTGCTGCCTACATTGCCCGTGCCGGCAATAAAGAGATGAATTTGCTTATTGGTCGTTTCGAAAAATTCTTCATGCAGTACGTTAATGGCTTTGCGCACATCTTTTGTAGCCACCACGGCGGAGATGTTCCGCTCGGAAGAGCCCTGTGCAATGGCCCGCACGTTAATCCCGTTCCTTCCTAACGCACCAAACATTTTGCCGCTTGTGCCAGGGTGGCTTTTCATCTTTTCTCCCACCAGGGCCACGATAGACAGCTCTGTTTCTACCAGCAGCGGCTGTACCTTTTCCACTGCAATTTCATGTTCAAATTCGGCATCTACCACCGCTTTGGCTTTGTGAATTGAGGCGGCTTCAACACCAACACAAATGGAATGTTCTGAAGAACCCTGGGTAATGAGTATCACATTGATCTGCGCTTCAGACAGCGCCTCAAACAACCTTCTCGAAAACCCGGGCACACCTACCATTCCGCTTCCTTCGAGGCTGAACAGCGCAATATTACTGACACTGGAAATTCCCCGTATCGGATTTCCGTTTGCAGCGGCTTTTTGCTGAATAATGGTTCCTGCATCATGCGGGGCAAAAGTATTTTTTATTACCACCGGGATGGCCTTACGCAGAACAGGTTGAATGGTTGGCGGGTAAAGGACTTTCGCGCCAAAGTGAGAGAGTTCCATCGCTTCCTGGTACGAGATCGAAGGAATGACCCGGGCGCTGCTTACCCAGCGCGGGTCTGCGGTCATCATGCCCGACACATCCGTCCAAATTTCGAGGGTGGCTGCATCTGTTGCAGCAGCCAGTATAGCTGCTGTATAGTCGGAGCCTCCCCGTCCTAAAGTGGTTGTTTCATTATTGGCATCGGCGGCAATAAACCCGGGCACTATCACCAGAGATTCTTTACAGGTACTGATATAGTCTTTGATCTGTTTGCGCGTAGCCGCCACGTTTACCATGGCATTGCCAAAATTGGCATTGGTCTGTATCAATGTCCTTGCGTCTTTCCAGGCAGCAGTTACCCCCGCACTGTTGAAAGCTGCGGCGATCACCTGTGAGGAAATCAATTCACCATAGCTTACCATCCGGTCGCGGGTTCTTGCAGAAAACTCACCCAATAAGAAAATACCGTTACAAATATCTTCAATGTCGTTGCATAATTTTTTTACCATACTCAGTATGCTGCTCTGCTGCTGTACGGGGATCAGCAGCTTTACCGTATCCAGGTGCCTTTGTTCAATGTGTTGCAGTTCTTCTTTGTATTGCTCATTACCCCCGGCCGCCATTAGCCCGGAATTGAGCAATGCGTCGGTGGTGCCTCCCAATGCAGATACCACTATGATCGTTTTATCTTTTCCTGATTTTTCTTTTACAATAGATATAACTCTTTTGATATTATCGGCGCTTCCTACCGAAGTACCGCCGAATTTCAACACCTGCATATGTTTGTATTTGAATAATTATTATTATACTGCTCCCTGCATCTTTCCGGATGATCGCAGCACTGTTGCCCAAAGTATTATATGCGTGCAATTTACCCTCAAATGAGGGTCGTTGTTGTAATAATAATGGTACCTGCTGTAGTATATGCAGCAGCAACGGAAGGAAATGTATTTGATTTGTTTTGTACCATTACTGTTTTGAGTTGCCGAAGGTAAAACAGATTTGGATAATAGCAAATAAAAATATTTAATGCAATGGTCAGTTCCTTTTTTTTTGACTAATTTCACGGCTTTAAAAGACGATCGCTGTCAATTAAAACCTGTTGCACATCGTTGCTTTACAGCAGCGAAGGCTGATTTTTTAACTATCCAGACGAATTTAATTATTAAGCACAGAACCCATGCCAAGCTCATCTTCCGCAGCGTTAACGCAATTTCAGAATCTTGTAGGCCGTAAGTTCCAGATATACAACAGCCTTTTTACATCCCTGCCTTTTCACCGTATCGAAAAGACCGGTATCCTGCTTTCGCTGCTACTAAGCTATTGTGAAGAAGGATATGCCAATAACCAAAGCCCGCTGCAAATCATTGACGACTTTTTCAGTAAGCATACCGGGTATGCAAAAGAAGAAGAAAAGTTAGACCTGCTGTTCCGGTTTGTACAATACGTAGAGCGGCAGGTGGTATTGTTTGACGCGCTTGAGGATGCGGCTTTTACCACGATTAATGATATGAATGGCCCGGGTACGCTTAAAGGGCTACAGTCGGAAGTGGCGCAGTTTGACAATGAAAGCCAGCTGAAAAAGAAGCTGGAAGATTTCAGCATCAGGCTTGTGCTCACGGCGCATCCCACACAATTTTACCCCGGCGCTGTTTTGGGCATCATTCATGATCTTACAAGGGCTATTGCTGAAAACAACATCAACCAGATCAACATGTACCTGCAGCAATTGGGCAAAACTCCCTTTTTAAAGCAGCAAAAGCCAACGCCTTATGATGAAGCGATCAGCCTGATGTGGTACCTGGAAAATATTTTTTACCAGGCTGCCGGCAGGATCATTTCAATTATGAAAACGAATTTGCCTGAAGTGGTATCTGCCGACAATCCCATTATCCGCATGGGATTTTGGCC
>NZ_DAOMOZ010000214.1:0-8142 GCF_035444585.1 Agriterribacter sp. | reverse complement strand
AGATCGGGCAGTTCACTTACCACACCTGCCAACCCTTCTGCCTGTAGAGCGGCTTCCATAGCCCAGCAGATGTCTTTTTCCTTTTTGAGATGGATGAACAGCACACGATCCGGTTCAATGCCAAAGGTTTTTAATCCCGGAGGAAATATTATTCTTTCGGGGCTTATCCAAACGCAGAATCCGCCATTTTGCATGAGGCTGCCCAGTATGCCGGCAATAAATCCGCACGTGGCGGCTGTGGCAGTAGCAGTAGGGCTGATACATTCATGTATGGCGCCTGTTGGGAATGCCTTATTGGGAAAAGCCTCCAGCACCGGGCCCAACGCAACTTTCCTGCCAGGTGGATCAGCCACCGGTCGCTGCCTCTGCATGCGCAGAATATCCTGCTGTAGCCGGGTAATGATGTCTGTTTGTGCCATATTCGCAATACAAGAATACTAAATATTTTAGTATTTCGATATTAATTTTGTTTGATGCTGACAATCAGCCGGTTATGGTAGCATAGTTTATTTTAGCTGCATTGATTTGTATTTGGTCATTTATACAATGCAATATTCCGGGTCATCTCAAAGACCTTACCGATAATGAGTAACTTCTGCACATGACAATCGAAGCTGATAGCTGAAAACCGGCTACTACCGGCAGCTTTTTGGTTGAAGCTCCAGGCTAAAATATTATTGAATAAGTTTTTGACAATTAGCCGTACGAGCCTATTTTTGCGCCGGAGAGTTGGCAGAGTGGTCGAACGCGGCGGTCTTGAAAACCGTTGACTGTAACAGGTCCGGGGGTTCGAATCCCTCACTCTCCGCAAGCCGGCAAATGACCCCGCAAACGCGGGGCATTTTTGTTTTCACGGACGTGCAAAGCCTGCTTTGCAAAGTGAGTGAAAACAAAAATGCAAATGAGCGAAGCGAAACAGTCATTTGCCGGCTTAGGCCCGCCCGCCGCAGGCGCCAGGGATCATTGAAAATAATCCCTCACTCTCCGCCTTCGCCCGCCGAAGCTTAAAAACAAAGGCGGGCTTTTTTGTGCGCAATTCATCTTTTATCATTGCCCGTGGTAGCGGGCTTCGGACGCTTGGCCAGAGCTTCAGCGTCGGCGCACGGACAAAGTCCGTTTTGTCAAAAAGTATTATACCGGTTAATCTTCGCCCGCCGAAGAACGGCTTGCCCGCCATTTAAAGGGTATGTATCTGCAACTAAACTTCATCGCCCACTCAAATTATTATAGTGTTGCTCTCTTACAGAAAGATATAAAGTGTACCGATTTGAAAAATATTTGAAGTCGGGATCCGGGCAGAGCCTTTGTAATAGACACCTGCTGTAAGGAGCCCGCAGGCTATCCAACAACTACTTTTTACCGCTTAAAATAATAGAATGTGGAAAATTTACCATTCAAAAGTACATTGTAAAAACAGGTGTATTTAAATTATATCATCATTAACGTAAATAATATTTTACAAAAACATGTATATTTGTAAATTATAATTATCATTATAAAAAATAAGAAATCTCCAATATTACCCGGTACAGCTAAAATCCTTGCAGGCTTTGGTGAAAATATCAAATTAGCCCGCCTGCGCCGTAAGCTAAGTGCAGAGCAGGTAGCAGAAAGAGCGAACATAAGCCGGCCGACCCTGCTTTCCATAGAAAAAGGCATGCCCGGGGTGGCTATGGGTTCTTATGCTCAGGTACTTTTTGTATTGAACCTGGAAAAGGATTTATTAAAAGTGGCAGCAGATGATATGCTTGGCAGAAAATTACAGGACGCAGAGCTTATCGTAAAAGAAAGAGCACCCAAAAAATAAATACAGCAATGGCAGCGAACATAAAAAAAGACATCCGGGTATATGCACATTGGCTGGGCTTACAGGAGCCATCCTTAATGGGAGTGCTGTCGGCATCACCGGCAAAAGGAAATGGATGCACATAATAATTTATGGATTGCAAAATTTCCAAGCAGAAACGATGATAAAGATATGGCGGCCTGGGAAATGGTAACCAACCAACTGGCAATAACAGCAGGAATAAGTGTTGCTGGAGGAAAGTTGCAGCTAATTATAAGATTTCTAATGCGGCACAAGAAAGAATGTCAGCAGCATTTTATTGATTTTTTATCTTTGCCGGAACGGGCAGGTTTTATGAATAAAAAATTTTATGTACGTTTGTAATATGCTTCCCGTAGCAAATAAAAAGACCCGCAAAATGCGTCCTGTATAGCAGGCATTCTCTCTTTTTACTTTTCCTATTATTTTGTTCTCTCTTTTACCATCACTTAAAAACGTTTGCTATGCTACGGCAAAACTACAGCGCCTATACGGCTGCGGATCACCATACATGGTCTGTTTTATTCAACAGGCAGGTGAAAAAAATAAAAGAAGTTGCTTACCCTGATTTTGAGACCGGGTTATCCAAACTGGGTTTCCGGGCGAGCTACATCCCTGATTTTAAACGCATCAATAAAAAACTGGAAACGCTCACCGGCTGGCAGATATATGCGGTGCCGGGACTGATTGATAACCGATTTTTTTTCGAAAAAATGCTGCACCGGAAGTTTGGGGCAACCACCTGGATACGAAAACCAGGGCAGCTCAACTACCTCGAAGAGCCCGATATGTTCCATGATGTATTCGGTCATATCCCACTTCTCACCGATCCTTTGATCTGCGATTTCCTGCATGGGTTGGCTGAGATCGCCGCAAAGCACGGATATGCGGATACGGTTGTAGAAATGCTTGCCAGGCTTTACTGGTATACCATCGAATTTGGTCTCGTGAAGGGGAATGCCGGGCTAAAGATATACGGGGCAGGGATCCTTTCCTCCATTGGTGAAACGGATTTTTGTCTTTCTGAAAAGGCGAACCGGGTGCCGCTCGATATAGAAACCATCATTGCAAAGCCCGTCATTAAAGATAAATTCCAGGACTGCTATTTTGTGCCGGATTCGATGCGGCAGTTGCCGGCTTCGCTGCCCGTCGTTTCGGAAAAGATCAATACCCTTTCCTATGCGTCCTGACTATCCATCCAAGTTTTTTTCGGACAGGCGTCACCGTTATGTCCTTCTTTTGCTCTCGCTCGAAGAGTCCTCATGTCTTTAATGCCAAAGACGTCTTTTCTGTTTTTGATCTCTCTTCATTTCTAAAAAAAAATTAATGCAAACAACAGTTCGTCCGGCTGCAGGTATCGCCGGCAATAAGGATTTTCTTCCGCTTCTCGGAACGGATCATATAGAATTTTATGTAGGCAACGCCAGGCAGGCTGCCCATTATTACAAAACAGCTTTCGGCTTCCGGTCGCTTGCTTATGCCGGCCCTGAAACCGGTTCAAAAGATAAAGTAAGCTATGTGATCCGGCAGCAAAAAATCATCCTCGTGCTCACAACGCCATTGAGACCGGACAATGAGATAGCAGACCATATCTACCGGCATGGTGATGGCGTGAAGGCGCTGGCGCTGCGTGTAGATGATGCCCGCGATGCCTGGCAGCAAACTACACGAAGAGGAGCTGAAAGCTTTCTGGAACCAACCGGACTCAAAGATGATAGGGGCGTGATAAAGCTATCGGGCATTCGTACCTATGGCGACACCGTTCACCTTTTTGTGGAAAGGCAGTATTACCATGGCATTTTCCTGCCCGGCTTTGTGAAGTGGGAACCGGGATACCAGCCTTCCGAAACCGGCCTGCTCCACGTAGATCACTGCGTTGGAAATGTGGGATGGAACGGCATGAACAGGTGGGTGGGCTTTTACGAAAACGTGATGGGATTTAAAAACATCCTTTCTTTCGATGACAAAGATATTTCAACTGAATACTCAGCACTTATGAGCAAGGTAATGAGCAACGGCAACGGCTACGTGAAATTCCCGATCAATGAGCCGGCGGAGGGAAAGAGAAAATCACAGGTAGAGGAGTTCCTTGATTATTACGGTGGCGAGGGCGTACAGCATATCGCCGTGGCAACCAATGATATCGTGGCAACCGTGCGCAGGCTGCAGTTCCGCGGCGTTGAATTCCTGCAGGTTCCGCACACATACTATGATGATCTTAAAAAAAGGGTAGGTGATATAGATGAAGATATAGAAGCGCTGGCCGAACTGGGTATACTGGTTGACCGGGATGAAGAAGGCTACCTGCTGCAAATTTTCACGAAGCCCGTTGAAGACCGGCCCACGCTTTTCTTTGAGATCATCCAGCGCAAGGGGGCCCGGAGCTTTGGAAAAGGGAATTTCAAAGCCCTCTTTGAAGCTATAGAAAGAGAGCAGGCGCTGAGAGGCAATTTATAAAACTTAAAATTTTAAGCAATGCCTTATTATAAAAAGCTTGGCAATATCCCGCATAAACGCCATACGCAGTTCCGCGCACCAAACGGGGAGCTCTATTCGGAACAACTCTTCTCAACCGAAGGCTTTTCCAGCGACTATTCACTGCTTTACCATCTTCATCCGCCCACGCAGATAAAGAATACAGGAGATACCATTGACCTGCGCCCGGAAGCTGCAACCCCAAAAAAGCTGCAGCACCGCAGCTTCGATGGGTTTCGGATCATCCCGGTGAAAGATTACCTGCGGAGCCGGCAGGTGATTTTGTTCAACAGCGACTGCCATATTTCACTTGCCGCACCGGAGCAGGCTATGAAAAACTATTTCTATAAAAATGCTGATGCGGATGAGCTGATCTTTGTGCATGAAGGCAGCGGCGTTGTGCACAGCCTGTACGGCAACCTGGGCTTTGCTGCCGGCGATTATATCATTATCCCCCGGGGTACCATTTACCAGGTAGCATTTTCGGATGAGCGGAACCGCTTGCTGATCGTTGAATCCTTCAGTCCCATACGCTTTCCCAAACGTTATCTCAGTCCTTACGGGCAACTGCTGGAACATGCACCCTGTTGTGAGCGGGATATAAGGCAGCCGGGGGAACTCATCACTCACGACCAGAAAGGAGAGTTCCTGCTGCGCGTTAAAAAGCAGGGTCATCTTTACAATTTATTCTATGCCACCCATCCTTTCGATGTAGTAGGATGGGACGGCTGCTGTTATCCCTTCGCTTTTTCGATCCACGATTTTGAACCCATTACCGGCAGGGTGCACCAGCCGCCGCCGGTACACCAGACTTTTGAAGCCGGGAATTTTGTTGTTTGCTCTTTTGTGCCACGCCTTTTTGATTATCACCCCGAGGCTGTTCCGGCGCCCTACAACCACAGCAATATTGACAGTGATGAAATACTGTATTATGTGGATGGCGACTTTATGAGCCGCAAGAACGTAACGCGGGGTATGATCACCCTGCATCCTTCGGGCATACCGCATGGCCCGCATCCGGGCGCCGTGGAAAGATCCATTGGTGCAAAAGAAACCGGGGAACTGGCAGTTATGATAGACACCTTCCATCCGCTGCAGCTCACAACGCGGGCGCTGGAAATTGAAAACCCCGGCTACACCATGAGTTGGGCAGAATAAAATGTACAGCAACAATAAAATGAACAGATGAAACTGGTTACTTACTTATCGGGCAGTGAAGAAAGGTTAGCAATGCTTTCCGGCGACCTGCTCTATGATGCAGCAGACCTGCACTCTTCATTACCCTCAACAATGCGGGCTTTCCTTGAAGGCTGGGATGATCTTTATCCGTTGATTGCACAAAGCAAACCGGGGGGCACAGGGATACCCGTTGATGATGCATTGCTGCTGGCGCCTGTGCCACACCCTGTTTCGTTGCGCGACGGCTATGCTTTCCGCCGGCACGTGGAAACGGCAAGACGCAACCGCGGGCTGGATATGATACCTGCTTTCGACGCGTTTCCTGTTTTTTACTTTGGCAATCATACCACGGTACAGGGACAGGGCGATATTCACTGCATGCCCGACCATTTTGAAAAGCTCGATTACGAGCTGGAATGCGCCATCGTGATATGCAGGCAGGGCACAAACATCCCGGCAACGGAAGCAGACCGTTATATCGGCGGTCTGATGATCATGAATGACATGAGCGCAAGAACTCTGCAGATGGAGGAAATGCAATTGAGCCTCGGACCGGCAAAAGGAAAGGATTTTTGTACTGTGCTGGGTCCCTGGCTGGTTACCACCGATGAATTGGAGCAATATGAAACACCCTGTAAGCCCGGTCATACCGGAAGATCCTGGAATTTGGAGATGACCGCCGCGGTCAATGGCATTACATTGAGCAAAGGCAATTTCGCTGATATGAGCTGGACCTTTGCCGAGCTGATAGAACGGGCAAGCTACGGTGCAACCCTTTATCCAGGTGATGTGATCGGCAGTGGTACCGTTGGCAGAGGCTGCCTGCTGGAGCTCAATGGCACCGCCAGGCGTGAAAGCCCCGGTCACAAGGAACAGTGGTTGCAGCCCGGCGATAAAGTAGCGCTGGAGGTCACGGGGCTGGGAAAGCTATGTAATACCATTATACGGCAGCCCACTCATTGGAGCATTCTCAATCAAAAGAAAAAACATGCTGATACATCTCGCTGAACTGCCGGCTGCCACGCGGCAGCAATGGTTGCAACACGCCATCGCTCCAAGGCCCATTGCCCTGGTAAGCTCCGTTAACAAAAAGGGGGAAGCGAATCTTGCACCCTTCAGCTTTTTCAATATGGTCTCTACCGAGCCGCCGCTGGTTGTCTTTTCACCTGCCCGTCGCCTGCGGGATGGCAGCACCAAGCACACGTTCGGCAACGTGCTTGAAACAGGCCAGGCGGTTATCCATATGGTAACCCACGGTATGCTACAGCAGGTTTCGCTTGCGTCATGCGAGTATCCTGCGGGAGTGGATGAATTCGTTAAAGCAGGCTTTACCAAAGAACCCGCTACGATGGTTACGCCACCAATGGTAAAGGAAAGTCCCGTTAAGTTCGAATGCAAGATCATCAAAGTAGAGTCTCTTGGTGGTGCAGGCGGTGCCGGCAACCTCGTGATCGCAGAGCTGCTCTGCATGCATGTAAGTGATGAGGTGCTCAATGCGGAGAAAACCATGATTGACCAGCAAAAAACAGCGCTGGTTGCAAGGCTTGGGGGTGACTGGTATTGCTGCGTTGAACCCGCAAACCTTTTTAAAGTGCCCAAACCCAATACGAAGCCGGGGATGGGATTTGATGCCCTGCCGGCAGGTATCCGAAACAGCGATGTCCTTACAGGTAATCACCTGGCGCAACTGGCAAATTTTGAAACCGTTCCGGTGCGGAACGAAACCTATACGCATGAATTGCTCAACCTGCGCCTGCGCACCGTGGAAAACATAGCACAAAGAAAAAAACTGCTGCGTGCCGAAGCTGTACAACTGCTGGAAGAAGGCAGAGCCCCGGAAGCCTGGCAGGTGCTGTTGATGGAGTAGCGGCCTTTTACCGGGGAAAGCCCATCTGCCGGCTTTACTTTTAAAGCTTTAATAAATTATTAACAATATAATATGGTACTATTTTGCTTCTGACGCGTCTTATTAATAAAGACAATTAGAATATAGTCAATTTTCTCATAAGCAGTTAGTTTTGGTTGCGGCCCCTGTTTTCACAGGGGCCAATTTTTTGTACATAATAAAAAAAACGCTGCAACGGCTAACCGCAATTGTTATATGAGCCGCTTTCTCAGGAGATCAGTTTCCCGCATTTGAATGAACAGGAGGTAGTCACACCGCAACAATTTATCATAAGACACCAATTAAGATACCCCCTTTCCCGTTATAGCAAATACACTTTAACCCGGATAAAATGCACAAAGTATTTTTCTTTACCAAAGAATGCAATACCACCAGCCATATAGAAAAGGCATACTACCGGGTAGAAATAAACAATAAAAAGCAGGCATTTTTTTATAAAAAAGGCTTTCTGTCGACCCCCTTTTATATTGAAAGGATTGATAATGTAGACGACGATAAGCATTTAAAAAGCTATCTTAAAATCTTGCTGAGAGCAAAGGTGATGGTCTACGAGAATTAAATGATTTCGTTAGTGAGTGTTACTTCAGCCCCACAACAGACACAATGCTGAGCAACTAACTTATGGGACTTTCGGCATGGCGAAGGGGTTCAGATGCTATTATTAACATGAATGTTATAGCACAGATGCCTCCTTGGGTCGGCATGACAGGCAGCGGTGCGATGTTCAATATTGGTACAACTGTTCAACATTAGTACT
>NZ_DAOMOZ010000213.1:0-8202 GCF_035444585.1 Agriterribacter sp. | reverse complement strand
TAGAATAGAGGTCTCCAAAACCTTTGATCAGGGTTCGAATCCTTGTGCCCGTGCTTCGAATAAAATAAAGAGATACGGATGAATAAGATAAGCGCTTACTTTAAGGATTCATATCATGAATTGATGGAAAAGGTGACCTGGCCCACCTGGCAGCAGTTGCAACAGTCTACTACCATTGTTTTGGTTGCTACCGTTATAATAACTGCGTTGGTGTGGGTGATGGACTTTGTCAGCAATTCGGTATTAAAATTTGTTTACTCCCTATTTGAATAATAATGGAAGAAGTAGTTAATGAACAGGAAACCAAATGGTACGTGTTACGCGTAGTGAGTGGTAAAGAAAGAAAGGTAAAAGAATACCTGGATAAAGAAATTGCGCGCAGCGATTGGGGCAAAGTCGTAAAACAGGTTTTCCTTCCGGTGGAAAAAGTATATAAAGTTCAGAACGGCAAAAAAGTAATGCGGGAACGGAACTTTTATCCCGGCTATGTTATGATTGAGGTAGAGCCCGGTAAACTGAACGATGAGATCATTTCCACCATTAAAAATACCAATAGTGTTATTCACTTTCTGGGTAAAGAAAATCCCATTGCCCTTCGGAAAGTTGAAGTAAATAAAATGCTGGGCAAGGTCGATGAAATGAGCGATGGCGGCGTAACGATGAGTGAACCCTTTATTGTGGGTGAAACCATCAAGATCATTGACGGGCCTTTTAATGATTTCAATGGTGTTATTGAAGAGGTAAATGATGAGAAGAAGAAATTAAAAGTGAATGTAAAGATATTCGGTAGAGCTACACCGGTAGAGCTGAATTATATGCAGGTTGAAAAGCTCGCGTAAAACATCGCGTAAAACAATTATAGAATAAAATATTTATTTATAGATCTCCGGCGGTTTAACCGTGCCGGAGATTTTTTATTATAATGCAGTCTTAGCCGGGCTTCAGAGCATTTTGATATTTTAGGTTTGACCCATGGTGTTCCTGCGGCTTTTATCAAAGGGTTTCCAACCTTTGGAAGGTTGGAAACCTTGCACGACAACTTGCCAGTCATTAATGCCGGCGCATTCGCGGTATAAGAAGCCATTTATCACCCTATTGGGAAATTTCGTTTTTAAGGCTGCAATTGATGGAAAAACAGCATTACAGTAAAGATTTAAAAACGCAACGAAGATAAGTTGCGAACGTTAATGTATTATAGGCCGCTTTTACCGGTGGTTTTTTTTGTATTCTGCCACGATCACAATTTAATTACCACACCGCAATATTTCATATATCCTATCGTTTTTTTATATCGGTCATTTGGTGCATTGCACCGTACTGCGATATTCCAATATTATGAAAAGGGTAACCATTCTTCTACTTGCCTCCTGCTGCATCGTTTTTTCCTGCAATAAGGAAGATCATCCTGCTGGTGTTGAAGTTCGCATACATAATGCCACCCCTGTTCAGATAGAGAAATTGGTTATCCTTAACACGGGAGGCGAAATTATATTTGATATGCTTGCCCCCAGGTTTACTACGGGTTACCGGGCCATTGCAGCCATGCCTGAAAATTTTACCTGCAGAATAGAAACAGGTAGCAGGCAACAAATGCTGAGCTGGGAAGGGGCAAATATAATTTCCATGGGTTATTATACCTGCAAACTAATATATAATGCTGATGCACAATTATCTATACAATTGATTAAAGATTAAACCCATTAAATTCTCTTTAATCTTTATTTACCTCCCTAACAGGAGGTTTTTTAATTTATACACCGGAATATGTTTTTTTCCACATTCGGGGTCGCCCGGTTCCCTATGTCGGAATAAAAAACTGTAACTTTGCATGACCTTCAATATATTTCTTCCATTTTTGCGGGTCACCATAGGCTGGCTATTCATTAGGAATAATCATATTTTAAAATAAGGTATAAACATCATTAATCTATCTGAGTCATGGCCAAGTACATTTTTGTTACCGGTGGCGTAACATCTTCATTGGGTAAGGGTATCATTTCTGCATCATTAGCCAAGTTACTGCAGGCACGTGGCTTAAAAGTGACCATACAAAAATTCGATCCTTATATCAATGTAGACCCCGGTACCTTAAATCCGTATGAGCATGGCGAATGCTATGTTACCGAAGATGGGGCCGAGACGGACCTTGACCTGGGCCATTATGAACGGTTTTTGAATATTTATACTTCCCAGGCCAATAATGTTACTACCGGGCGTATTTATCAAACAGTTATCAATAAAGAAAGAGAGGGTGCTTACTTAGGTAAAACCGTTCAGGTAATTCCACATATTACCGATGAAATTAAGCGACGGATGTTGTTGCTTGGGAATGGCGGATTTGACATCGTAATAACAGAATTAGGCGGAACTGTGGGCGACATTGAAAGCCTTCCGTTTATTGAAGCGGTTCGCCAGTTACAATGGGAATTACCCGATGAAGACTGTCTGGTTGTGCATCTTACGCTTATACCTTATCTCAAGGCCGCTAAAGAATTAAAAACAAAGCCTACGCAGCATAGTGTAAAGCTATTGAGTTCAGAAGGTGTTAACCCGGACATTATAGTATGCCGCACCGAGCGGCCGCTGACTCCCGAGATACGCCGGAAAATTGCGTTGTTCTGTAATGTAAAGCCCGATGCCGTAATTGAGTCGGCCGATGCACCTACTATTTATGAAGTGCCTTTAACGATGATGCGGGAAAAGCTTGACCAGATATGCCTTAAAAAATTAGCCATTCAGCATTATAACGAGCCGGAACTGGGAAAATGGAAAGAGTTTTTGGATAAGCTCAAATATCCCAAAAGCAAAGTAAATATTGGCTTGATAGGTAAATACATCGAACTGCAGGACGCTTACAAATCTATACTGGAAGCTTTTGTACATGCAGGGGCAGTGAATGAATGCAGTGTAAATGTGGTTAACATACACAGCGAATTTATCAGCGAAGAAAACGTTGCAGAAAAACTTAGCAACTTAGATGGGCTGCTGGTTGCCCCGGGATTTGGATTGCGGGGCATAGAAGGTAAAATACTGGCTGTAAAATATGCAAGAGAAAACGGCTTACCCTTCTTTGGTATATGTCTTGGCATGCAGATGGCTGTTATTGAATTTGCCAGGAATGTTCTAAATCTTAAGGACGCCCATTCTACAGAAATGAACTCCGGCACCACCGATGCTGTTATTGATTTAATGGACGAACAGAAAAAAATTACGGCAAAAGGAGGCACCATGCGTTTGGGAGCATACTCCTGCGCGTTAAAAGAAGGAAGCCTTGCCCGGCAAATATATGGCACAACTTTAATCAGTGAAAGGCACCGTCATCGCTGGGAATTTAACAACGCCTACCTGCAGGCCTTTGAAGAAAACAGCATGATAGCCAGTGGAAGAAATCCCGAGAGCGGACTGGTTGAAATTGTGGAACTGGTTAATCACCCTTATTTTATCGGTGTGCAGTATCATCCCGAATTAAAAAGCACAGTGGAAAACCCCCACCCTTTATTTGTACGATTTATTAAAGCCGCCAAGGATTTTGTGGAAGAAAAAAACACACTAAAAAAGCCTTCTTTGCAAAGCGAAATGATTTAACAGGCTTGTTTTTGCCGCTCACCGAAACAATTTGGCTTACATCCTTAAAGTTTATTCAAAGATGTTACCTTTGCCCACTCAAATTTTAAGGTAATATGCAGTTTGATAAAAATGCTATTCTTGGTTTTGTTTTACTGGCTTTAATGTTCCTTGGTTTTTTTTACTTTACACGCCAGGGACAGCTTGATGTAGAAAAACAAAGGGAACACATACAGGATTCATTAGCCGTACTTCAACCCCCGATAGATAGCAGCCTTGTACGTGCAGACTCTGTGCGATTGGCAACCCAGGGCAAAGTAGCCGCAGCAGGGCAGTTTGTAACGGCTGTAAATGGCACAGAAAATGAAACCGTGCTGGAAAATGATGTGCTTAAAGTTACTTTTACCAATAAAGGAGCACAGCCCAAGTTAGTAGAATTAAAGAACTACAGGTCTATAGACAGTCAGTCTGTTAAGCTGGTGCAGGAAGGCTTTGATAAATTAAGCTACCCGGTAAATACGGCTGCAAACCGTTCTATACAGATCAGCGACCTTTACTTCGACGGCGGGCAAATTACCAAAAACGCAGATGGAAGCCAAACCATAGCCTATCAGTTAAAAGATTCTTCGGGACAGGGCATTATTCACCGCTTTACCCTGTTCCAGGATCAGTATATGATTGACTGGAGTATTGAAATTGATGGGGTTAATGGGTTACTCACACAAAACAGCATCAATCTTTTATGGCAAAACGAGGTGAAGCAGCACGAAAAAGATATTGTCACAGAAAAGAGGGAGACACAGGTGGGCTTCTGGACAAAAGATGAGTATGATTACTTCACGCTTGGCCGCTCTTCCGAGCAGCAGTTTGAGAGCCCTGTACACTGGCTCAGTGTAAAGCAAAAGTTCTTCAATACCACACTTATAGCAAAGAACAATTTTAATTCGGGAAGTATTCGTTGTACCGAAAGCCCCGATTCAACCGGAGTGATCACTGCCGCTTCTGCGAATCTTAAAATAACGCTTCCGGCAGAAAATAAAGCAACTGTTCCACTGCGTATATATTATGGTCCTAACGATTATAAGATCCTGAAAAGCTATGATATCGGGCTCCAGGATGTAATTAACCTTGGCCAGGGTATCTATGCGTTTGTGAAGTATATCAACAAATGGCTGGTAATGCCGGTTTTTGATTTCTTTAAAGGGTTTGTGGGAAGCTATGGAATTGTAATTGCATTGCTTACTATATTTATTCGCCTGCTTACTTCTCCACTGGTATATACCAGCTATCTCAGTGGCGCTAAAATGAAAGCCCTGCGCCCCGAACTGGATATTTTAAAAGCGAAGCTCAAAGACGATCAGCAGGCTTATGCCATGGAGCAAATGAAGGTATACAGGAGCGCAGGTGTGAATCCTTTGGGAGGCTGTATACCGGCGTTGTTGCAGATCCCGATATTCTTTTCACTGTACAGCTTCTTTAATGCTACCATAGAGCTAAGGGGGCAGGATTTTTTATGGGCTACCGATCTCTCATCGTATGATTCCATCCTTACATTCGGTTTCAATATTCCGTTTTATGGCAGTCATGTCAGTTTATTCACTATCCTGGCTACTGTAACCAGTCTGCTGATATCGGTATACAGCATGGCTCAAACGCCCAACATGGATAACCCCATGATGAAGTATATGCCCTATATTTTTCCCGTAATGTTGCTGGGCATCTTTAACGGACTGCCCTCCGCGCTTACCTGGTATTATACGGTATCCAACCTCATCACACTTATTCTCCAGTATGTGATCCAGAATTTTATTATTGATCATGATAAAATTTTAGCCCAGCTGGAACTGAACAAGAAAAAACCCAAAACAAAAAGCAAATGGCAGGAGCGGCTGGAGCAGATGCAGGAAACACAAAAAAAATTGCAGCAGGCAAAAAGCAAGCAACAGGGAGGAGGTAAGCGTTAAATGAGGCGTGAATGACTATTGTTAAGTCAAGCAATTGTGTCTGTGTGTTATGGTGAAAAATGAGAAAACAAAGCCCCCGCTCGTCTGAGCCATTCAGACCGGAAGAAAGAATTTTTCACATCTCACGTTTGATATGACACCAACCAGGTGTTTATTGTACACCGCTTCTTTTTTAACATATCTGTTTTTATCGGTGAAATACAACCATGCACTGTATTTTACTATCTTTATCTGTAACCCTTAATACTCAGTATATGTTCAGATACCTGCTTTTGATAGCAATGGCATTGATAACCAGTAATGTAGCAGAGGCGCAAAAAGTGCTTTCTGAAGGAACGATTGTATATGATATAACGGTACAAACCGGGAGCAAAGAACCTCAGCTGGCCGATATGTTTGATGGCGTTACTACTACCATATATTTAAAAGGCAGCCAAAGCCGTACAGAAATGATCAGTCCGCTGGGCTCTACAATTACCTTCCAGGACGCCAGGAATAATACGGGCGCTGTGCTTAAAGAATATGGCAATCAGAAATTACTGATCCACATGACGAGGCAGGACTGGGCCGACCTGAATAAAAAATATGCAGGCATAACGTTTACTCCCCAAAATGAAACCAAAACAATTGCGGGATACAAATGCCAGAAAGCAGTGGCCAGGTTAAAAGACGGTACTACGTTTACTGTTTTTTATACAAAGGAACTGATGACCGAAAATAAGGACTACGACTACCAGTTCAAAAGTTTACCCGGTCTTCCGCTTGAATATGAATCTGCTGTTGGCGATCTGAAGGTAAAATATACGGCGTCAAAGATCGCGTTTGACCCGGTTCCTGTTCAAAAATTCAGCATCCCGGTTAGCGGTTATCGTGAACTTACTTACCAGGAAAGCATTAAACTAAAAAGGAATTAGGATCAGCAGCGTCAATAAGATTTAAAATGCATCAGTCCTTCATTAACGCAAACGGTCAATGCTTTTTACAAGTTTCTGATCTTTATATATACCTCTCATGGCGAGTATAAAGCATAAGGGGATCAAAAAATAAAAAGCAGACGACAGATTAAATGCTCCCTGAACAAATGTTTTGATCTGCATGTAATACAACCAGCCCGAGATTATACAAAGCACCAAACCAATAAAGCACAGCTTCTGTTGCATACCCCTGTTCTTGTATAAAAATATGCTTATAAAGGCTACCAGTCCTGTTGCAACGGCAAGGATGATCAAAAATAAATT
This sequence comes from Agriterribacter sp., assembly GCF_035444585.1. Classification (GTDB taxonomy): domain Bacteria; phylum Bacteroidota; class Bacteroidia; order Chitinophagales; family Chitinophagaceae; genus Agriterribacter. The sequence continues at coordinate 1,436 of NZ_DAOMOZ010000213.1, read as the reverse complement.
GCTCGTTGCACTAAGCATATTGTATTCGCTTATACCGTTTGCTATCTTGTTGCCATTATAAACAGGAAAGCGAAGCGTAAGAAAGGAAAAAACAGCAGCAAGCAGCAGCCAGATGGTTTGCATACGTTGTAACATACAGGTCGGTTATAATATTAAAGAATAACGGTGTGCTTGTTTAGTGAATGGTCAATAGTGAATAATGTGAATGGTGAGTGGTGAGTGGTGAATGGTCAATAATGTGAGGAGTGAATTCACTGCACATCATTGCTTAATCATGCTTCTCATACCTCACACCCCATACCTCATACCTTACGCCCTAAGCCTCAAACCTTATACCTCAAACCCTATCCCCTTGGTCAGCTTACGTTAATTCGGGGTATAGCGGAAACTGCTGCACAAACCGGTGAACCTGTTCCCGAACCGCTTCTATCTGCTTCACATCTTCCGTATCCGTTAGCACACGGTCAATCATTTCTACGATCGGTTCCATATGTTCCTCCTGCATTCCACGGGTAGTAACTGCAGGTACACCTACCCGTATGCCCGAAGTTACAAACGGGCTTTTGTCATCAAAAGGCACGGCATTTTTATTTAAGGTGATATGTGCCTTGTCTAATGTTTCCTGGGCTTTTTTGCCGGTTAAATTTTTGTTCCTTAAGTCTATCAGCATTAGGTGATTGTCTGTGCCGTTGCTGATAAGGTTATACCCCCGTTTCACAAAAGCATCAGCCATTGCCTGGGCGTTGGAAATTACTTTTTTTGCATAGGCAGTGTATTCATCCGTTAGTATTTCACCAAAAGAAACTGCTTTGGCTGTTATGATATGTTCCAGCGGCCCACCCTGCACTCCCGGGAAAACGGCCAGGTCGAGCAGAGCGCTCATCGGGCGTATATTTCCTTTGGGATCCTTTATACCGAACGGATTATCAAAGTCGTGGCGCATCATAATAATACCCCCTCTTGGACCCCGTAAGGTTTTGTGAGTGGTAGAACTAACAATATGACAATATTCAAAAGGATCGTTTAATAATCCCTTGGCAATGAGCCCGGCAGGGTGAGCGATATCCGCCAGCACCAAAGCCCCGATTTTATCAGCCACTTCGCGAATGCGTTTATAATCCCAGTCGCGGCTGTAAGCCGAAGCGCCGCAAATGATCAGTTTGGGCTTTTCTGCGAGGGCGGTGGCTTCCAGTTGGTCGTAATCTACCGTTCCCGTATCTTTTCTTACACCATAAAACAGCGCCTGGTAGTTTTTGCCGCTGAAATTAGCAGGACTGCCGTGGGTAAGATGGCCGCCCATGCTCAGGTTCAGTCCTAAAATTTTATCACCGGGTTTTAAGCAGGCTAAAAAAACGGCGGTATTGGCCTGGGCACCGCTGTGCGGTTGCACATTTGCCCAGCTGGCGTTAAAAATTTGCTTTAAGCGGTTTATAGCT
>NZ_DAOMOZ010000212.1:0-8223 GCF_035444585.1 Agriterribacter sp. | reverse complement strand
CCGGGCGTTCCGTAAAAACCTGTTGCCGGCGCCATCATTACCGTTTGTCCTTCATAAGAAAAGGATTCAAGTATCCATTGGCAGAACCCGTCGGAATCATCTACCGGAAGCTGGGCCATAGCGTAAAAAGCACCGCCGGGATTGGGACAAAATACGCCCGGGATATTATTTAATCGCAACACCAGTGTATCACGTCTCAATTGATACTCAGCTTTGGTGGCCTCAAAATAATCAGCCGGCAGATCTAAGGCAGCTTCCCCCGCAATTTGCCCGAAAGACGGCGGGCTAAGTCGGGCCTGTGCAAACTTAATAGCCGTTTCCACTACCTGTTTGTTCTTTGTGATCAACGCTCCTATCCTTGCCCCGCAAGAGCTGTACCGCTTGGAAATGGTATCCAGCAATATTACATTTTCATCTACTCCTTCTAATTGCATGGCGCTGAAGTGGGTGCCGGTATAACAAAATTCACGGTATGCTTCATCTGAAAAAAGATACAGTCCATGCTTCTGAACAATGGCTTTTAAGGTTTCCAGCTCCTCCCTGCTATACAGGTATCCCGTAGGATTATTGGGATTACAAATAAGAATGGCTTTTGTACGGCTGGTTATTTTTTGTTCCAGATCAGCAATTGGCGGCAGTGCAAATCCATCTTTAATATAAGAAGTTACAGGCACTATTTTTACTCCCGCCGCCACAGCAAACCCGTTATAGTTGGCATAAAAAGGCTCCGGAATGATCACTTCATCTCCCGCATCAAGGCAGCTCATCATAGCAAAAGAGATCGCTTCCGATCCACCGGTTGTAATGAGAACATGCGTATGATCAATTGTTACGCCGGCAGCTTTGTAATAGTTTACCAGCTTACGCCTGTAGCTTTCATTACCGGCGCTGTGGCTATATTCCAGTATTTTAAAATCCGAATGACGAACTGCATCCAGCATGGGCCGGGGCGTTTCAATATCGGGTTGCCCTATATTGAGATGATATACCGTAATGCCCCTCTGCTTTGCCGCCTCGGCATAAGGAACCAATTTCCGGATGGGCGATGCCGGCATCAACTGCCCACGGGTGCTGATGGATAACATACAGCAAAGATAGAGAACACATCAGAGCAAATAAAAATAAGCGGAAAGGTTTTTAGGCGGAAAGGGTTATTAAATATCCTGCTGATTTCGCTTTTGCCTTTTCGATTTTCACATCTACCTTTGCGCCATGCAAATATTAGATGGCAGGCTGGTAGCACAGGCTGTAAAGAACGACTTAAAAATAAAAGTGGATGCCCTCAAAAAAAAAGGCAAAAAAACACCTCACCTGGCAGCCGTTTTAGTGGGCAATAATGGCGCCAGCGAAACCTATGTTGCCTCAAAAGTAAAAACCTGCGGGGAAATAGGGTACCAATCCACACTTATCCGCTTTAACGCAGATGTGGAGGAACAGGTTCTGCTTCAAAAAATACAGGAGCTGAATGCGGATGATGATGTTGACGGGATCCTGGTTCAGCTACCGCTGCCCAAACAAATTGCCGAAGAAAAAGTGATCAACACCATTGCGGCGGAAAAAGATGTAGATGGCTTTCATCCTGCCAACATTGGTAAAATGATCCAGGGACAACCTGCTTATATCCCGGCTACACCTTACGGCATCTTGTTATTGCTGGAACATTATAAAATTGAAACAAAAGGCAAACATGCCGTGGTAATAGGAAGAAGCAATATCGTAGGCCGCCCCATTAGCATTCTCCTCAGCCAAAATACGCCTTCCGGCAACTGCACCGTAACGCTCTGCCATTCGCATACCCGCAACCTGGAAACCATTTGCCTGCAGGCGGACATTATTGTAGCTGCCCTGGGCAAGCCGGAATTCCTTACCGCAGATATGGTGAAGGAGGGAGCTATAGTAATTGATGTGGGCATTACCAGGGTAGAAGACAAAAGCAAAAAGAAAGGCTATGCCATTAAAGGAGATGTACAATTTGAAACCGTTGCTCCCAAATGCAGCTATATTACCCCGGTGCCCGGCGGAGTGGGCGCAATGACGATTGCCGCTCTTATGCAGAATACCTATCTTGCCGCCACAAAGGAACAATAGTGAAATGATTTATGATTTATCGTTTGGGAGCTGAGTTTTTTAAAGAACCCGTTGCTTTGTAAATATTGATCTGATTTTGGAAAAAGCAATAAACATCCCGGCAACAACACTTCCTGTTATGGAGTCATTTTATACGCTCCAGGGAGAAGGCGCCCACCAGGGAAAAGCCGCTTATTTCATTCGCCTTGGCGGATGCGATGTAGGCTGTGTTTGGTGCGACGTAAAGGAAAGCTGGGACGCTGATGCACATCCGCAAAAATCAATTGATGTTATTGTTAACACTGCCCTGCAGGCTGTTCCTGCCGCATACCGGTTGGCCGGCAACAATAATATCATAGCGGTAGTAACAGGCGGGGAGCCATTGCTCTACGACCTTGAATTGCTTACAAAAGCATTGCAGGCTGCCGGCTTTCGGACCCACATCGAAACTTCGGGCAGCAGTAAGATGAGCGGTGTGTGGGACTGGATATGTCTTTCTCCCAAAAAATTCAAAGCACCGCTGCCTGAGGTGATCCCTTTTGCCAACGAACTGAAAATAATCATTTACAATAAATCGGACTTTGCGTGGGGCGAAAAATTTGCAGCATTAACGAATGCAGACTGTAAGCTGTACCTCCAGCCGGAATGGAGCAAAGCGGCAACCGTAACCCCCCTGATCATTGATTATATAAAAGCAAACCCGCAATGGCAGCTCAGCCTGCAGGTGCATAAGTATATTGATATTCCGTAGAAGAGATTTGAAGCAGAAGGGCCTGTGATGCGGTAGGCACCCAACTTAAGAAGGGTCAGACGGAATAAAGGGATACTCCGAAATCCGAAGCGAAATCCAATTTCAAATTTCAGATCAGGCATCCAACGGCATGTGACACCCGGAGCTTAGTACAACACCCGCACTTTTATTGTTTCTTTAATGCTCTTCAGCAAGGTCATAGCCTCTTTGGAAAGGTTTTTATTTACATCAAGCACCACATATCCGATTTCATCATTGGTTTTAAGATACTGTGCCAGGATGTTGATGTGATGAGAAGACAACTGCGTGTTGATCTGGGACAGAACACCCGGTACATTTTTATGAATATGCAGTATCCTGTGCGCGCCCTCCTGCAATGGCATCGACAGCTCAGGCACCGTATGCGAGCCTGTAGTAATGCCCGTTTCCAGGAAATTGATCAGTTTCAGGCTCACGTCTTCACCTATGTTTGTTTGCGCTTCCTCGGTGGAACCGCCTATATGCGGGGTAAGAATAACATTGGACAAATTTTGCAAAGGCGTATGGAATGCATCGCCGTTTTTCTCAGGTTCTGCAGGATATACATCGATAGCCGCGCCTGAAAGCTGCTTGTTTTGCAGGGCCAGGGCCAAAGCATCCAGATCCACCACCTGCCCCCGTGCATAATTGATCAGAATAGATCCTTTTTTAAAATGCTTAAATGCAGCAGCGCTGATGAGGTTTTTGGTTTGCGGTGTTTCCGGCACATGCAGGGTTACAATGTCGGCTTCCTGCAAAACCTCTCTCATGCTTTTGCGTGACCGGGCATTACCCAGCGGGAGGCGTGTAACGATGTCATAAAAAATCACTTTCATACCCAGGGCCTCTGCCAGCACACTCACCTGTGCGCCAATGTTTCCATAACCAATAATGCCCAGCGTTTTACCCCGCAATTCATAGCTTCCTTTGGCATCCTTTAGCCACTTCCCTTCATGGGCGGCTTTATTTTTATCGGGGATGCGGCGTATAAGCATAACCGAAAGCCCTATAACCAGTTCGGCTACCGACCGCGTATTGGAATAAGGCGCATTGAATACCGTTACGCCGTTTGCTGTAGCCTGGTTGAGATTGACCTGGTTCACGCCAATACAGAAGCAGCCTATGGCCTGAAGCTTACCGGCAGCATTGAGCACTGCAGGTGTTATTTGCGATTTGGATCGGATGCCCAGCAGGTGGGCTTCTTTAACTTCCTTTATGAGTTCTTTTTCGGGCAGCGCGCCGCCTATTCTTTTTATAGAGGTATACCCCGCTTTTCTAAAATTTTGTGCCGCCTGTTCACTGATATTTTCCAGCAATAAAATGTTTATCTTTTCTTTTGGATAACTGGTCCGTTTTTTGTCACTCATTTTTTTTATTTGTAAAATTGCAACGCGAAAGTAATAAGTAATTGCCTTTCAACGTTATTTTCTAATCAATCCAGATGAAAAACTTTGTTTATTATATTTTACTGATCTCTTTTTTTGCCCCCGGTTGTTACTATTCCACCATCAAAAAAAACAAGCCCCAGCCCGCTCCCGAAAAGGATTCTGTAGTACATGAGCCCGCTATTTCGGAAGCAGAATTTAAACGGTATTACAATGCTTCCGAAGAATTTTACAAAAATGTGCTGGAGAGAACTCATTTCAGCGGAGAATTCCTGGTGGCCAAAAAAGGTGAGATCATTTTTGAAAAATATGCCGGCTACGGCCATATCGGCGCTAAAGATTCGCTTAATGCCGGCAGCGCACTGCACCTCGCTTCGGTTTCGAAAACCTTTACGGCCATGGCTGTACTCAAACTCTGGGAACAGGGTAAATTGCAGATCGGCGATGAAGCTTCTGTTTACCTTCCGGGATTCCCTTATGAAGGCATTACCGTAAAAACTTTATTGAATCACCGCAGCGGCCTGCCTAATTATGTTCATGTAATGGAACAAATGGGCTGGGACAGGAAAAAGATAGTGTACAATGAAGATGTGCTGCATTTTTTAGTTTCCAACAAAGACAGATTACAGGTAGCGAGGCCAGACAGGTCATTTCATTATTGCAACACCAATTATGCATTGCTTGCGCTTATTATAGAAAAGGTGAGCGGGGTGCCCTACCCGCAATTTATTTATGAAAACTTTTTCGCGCCGCTGGGCATGACCAACAGCTATGTTTTTACCATGTCCGACTCTTCAAGAGCGCTTCCCTCATACAATAACAGGAACAAACAGGAAGCATTTACTTTTCTGGATGCCGTATATGGTGATAAAAACATATACAGCACGGTCCGCGACCTGTTGAAATGGGAGACAGCCCTTAGTTATGGCAACCTGTTTAAACAGTCTACCCTTGATTCGGCTTATGCAGGTTACAGCTATGAAAAAAAAGGCATAAAAAATTATGGTTTGGGATGGAGAATGCTGGAATATCCCAACAACGAAAAAATCATTTACCACAACGGGTGGTGGCATGGCAACAATACGGTCTTTGCCCGGATACTTAAAGATTCGGCTACCATTATAATACTCGGCAACAGGTACAACCGCAATATCTACCTGGCAAAAAAGCTTTTCCCTGCTTTTGGAGATTATGATACCGACGAAGATACAGAGGAGTAGATGTATGGGTGTTGCAGGGTACAAGGCCCATAACCTGAAACCTGCGCAACCTGTAACCCTTATAATTCCCTAATTTTACTGTTCCAAGAAAATTTCATGAAGCTATTTTCTGCTGCACAGATCAGGCAATGGGACCAGTATACCATTCAAAATGAACCGATAGCTCCTATTGCCCTGATGGAAAGAGCCGCTATGCGTTGCTGCAACTGGATAGACCTTACCATGCCGGCTCCTCAAAAGTATACCGTGTTCTGCGGTCCCGGCAACAATGGCGGCGACGGACTGGCCATAGCCCGGCTACTCATTCTTAAAAAAAACACAGTACAGGTATTTATACTGGGGGGTGCCGGAAAAAACTCCGCCGATTTCCTTACCAACCTGGAAAGGCTGCAGGCATTAACATCCCGGATAGAGCTGCTGGAAAAAGAAACAGACTTCCCGGTTATTTCATCCGCTGATATTATTATTGACGCGCTCTTTGGCAATGGACTAAACCGTTCGCTAAGCAGCTTGCAGGCCGCATTGGTTGACCATATCAATCGTTGCGGAAACCCGGTTATTGCCATTGATATGCCCAGTGGACTTTTTGCGGATAAAAGTTCAAAAGATAACGTCATTGTTAATGCCACGCATACGTTAACCCTGCAGGTAATGAAACCGGCGTTTTTACTTCCGGAAAATGCGGCATATACGGGCAATGTTCACGTTATAGATATCGGACTTCACCGTCAATATTACAATGACACAGCAGCCGGCTTTGAAATCGTGGAGCAGGGAACCATCCACTCCTTCATTCACCCGCGAAAAAAATTTTCTCATAAAGGAACTTATGGAAATGCCGCCCTGGTTGCAGGCAGCCATGGTATGATGGGTGCTGCTGTGCTTGGAGCAAAAGCCTGTATGCGCAGCGGGGCAGGTAAACTTACCTGTTATATTCCCAACTGCGGGTATACCATTTTACAATCAACTGTTCCCGAAGCCATGTGCGTAACAGACATCAATGAAAACCATCATACTTCATTAATGCTAAGAACTGAATATGATGCATATGCTATTGGGCCGGGCATGGGGCAGCATAACACAGGCGCCGCTGTTTTAGAAGCCCTGCTGGATAAAAAGCCCAGGCGACTGGTCATTGATGCCGATGGTTTGAACCTCCTTTCCGCCGATCAGCGCCTGTATTTAAAAATACCGGCACATGCCATCCTCACTCCCCATCCAAAAGAGTTTGAACGGCTGTTTGGAACCGCAAAAAATGATTTTGAACGGCTTGAACTGGCATTGCAAAAGGCCAAAGCACTACAGGTATATATTGTAATAAAAGGAAATTATTCATTCATAGCCACACCCGGCGGAAAAGGGTATTTTAACCCCACCGGCAACCCGGGTATGGCCACCGCAGGTAGCGGTGATGCGCTTACCGGCATATTATTGGGGCTGATTGCACAATACAACAATGCCGAACAGGCTGTTTTAACCGGTGTGTACTTGCACGGACTTGCAGGAGATATAGCCGCAAAACAACAAACGGAGGAAGCTATGACGGCAGGAGATATTATTGAGTGCATACCTGCGGCCTTTGCGCGCATAAAAACCGGTGTTTATTTTACCTAAATGGTATTTTTCAGCCCGAAACCCCTATTTTTGCCGTCCCAAAAACATAATATACAAGAACTTAACGTTTATGGACAAATTGTTCTATCTGGTACCCGTTCTGGGGCTGCTTGGATTACTTTACACTTTTGTAAAATTCAACTGGGTTGTTAAACAGGATGCGGGCTCCGACCGCATGAAGGAAATCAGCAATTACATTGCAGAGGGTGCGATGGCTTTTTTAAAGGCAGAATGGAAAATATTGGCCTATTTCGTTGTGATCGTTGCCATCCTTTTGGGGGTTATGGCGCAGGCAAATCCCCATTCCCACTGGTCTATCGCTATATCATTCGTTGCAGGTGCTGTATTTAGTGCTGTAGCCGGTTATATAGGTATGCGCATCGCCACCAAAAGCAATGTTCGCACTGCCCAGGCTGCTAAAACCAGTCTTAGCAAAGCATTGTCGGTTTCGTTTACGGGGGGGTCGGTAATGGGTCTCGGTGTGGCAGGCCTGGCCGTATTGGGGCTCGGAAGCGTATTCATTATTTTATACCTGCAGTTTGTAAGCGGCATTGCACCGGGAACAACCGAATACAATCATGCCATGATAAAGGCGATTGAAATACTTACCGGGTTTTCTTTGGGCGCTGAAAGTATCGCACTATTTGCCCGTGTAGGCGGCGGTATATATACAAAAGCCGCTGATGTGGGTGCAGACCTTGTAGGAAAAGTGGAAGCAGGAATTCCGGAAGACGACCCGCGTAACCCGGCAACCATAGCCGATAATGTAGGCGATAATGTAGGTGATGTGGCTGGCATGGGAGCCGACCTGTTCGGTTCTTATGTGGCAACAGTGCTGGCAACCATGGTATTGGGGCAGGAAACCGTTTCGGTTGATAATTTTGGAGGGATGGCTCCCATATTGCTGCCCATGCTGATCGCTGCGGTGGGTATTGTTTTTTCAATTGTTGGTACATGGTTCGTTAAAGTAAGCGATAAGGCAGGAATCAATACCGACAACGTGCAGAAAGCGCTGAACATGGGGAACTGGGGCTCCATTGTGCTCACGGCACTGGCTTCTATTGGACTGGTTTATTATATTTTACCCGAAACCATGTCGCTTCGCGGACATGAATTTACCAAATGGGGTGTGCTGGGCGCCATTGGTGTAGGTTTGGTGGTAGGCGCT
>NZ_DAOMOZ010000211.1:5311-8246 GCF_035444585.1 Agriterribacter sp. | reverse complement strand
TATGGAATTTTTTTCAAAAGATTAACGCAAACATTCAGGCAATATAATAAAAAAATACACGGTTTTATACTTATATGAAACCAAATTATTTTTAAGTGGTTTTGTTTGCAAGGAGGGTGCTGTATGATACCTCCCTGCCTGCATTTGGAAGGGCCGAAGGCGGGATGGGGCAGGACGGAGACAGTATAAAGGATAAGATATTGTGATTTACTGTTTATTTTTACTATCCCTATTACAATACAACCTGTATGATCACAGAAGAAGCCTTGTTACTGGCCCGCCGTTTATGGAACTATCACCATATGAACCATACCCTTGCAAAGTCTGATTGCATACTGGCGCTGGGAAGCCATGACCTGCGGGTGGCGCACCGGGCGGCGGAACTGTATTTGCAGGGCTGGGCGCCGCTGGTTGTCATGTCGGGCGGACTGGGAAACTTTACACAGGATATGTGGACGGAAACGGAAGCCGATAAGTTTGCAGCCATAGCCCTGCAAATGGGCGTGCCGGCCGATGCGCTGCTTATTGAAAACAGGTCAACCAATACGGGCGAGAACATTTTATTTACCGCCCGGTTATTGAAAGAAAAGGGACTGGATCCACAGCATTTTATCGTAGTACAAAAGCCTTATATGGAAAGAAGGTCTTATGCCACTTTCAAAAAACACTGGCCCGATAAAAACGTTTTGGTTACTTCTCCCCAACTGTCTTTTGATGAATATGCAACAGATGATATACCGCTGGAACGGGTGATCCATATTATGACAGGCGATTTGCAGCGCATCAAATATTATCCCGTGAAGGGGTTTCAAATTTACCAGGAAATACCTGCAGAGATATGGGATGCTTATGAAAGGCTGGTAGTATCGGGTTTTGATAAGCACCTGATGAAAGATTGAGCGCTTTTCCTTATGTGGTATGACGCTCCTTTGTGGAACTGCGTTTCGGAAGAATATAAATGGAGGCTGACTAAAAGGTTCAGCCTAAAGATATGCCAATAAGTTGTACCGGAATGTTTAGTGATCCTTTGTGCCTTTGTGACCTCATGGCAGGCAATAAATGTTTTGTAAATCTTTGTGTCTTCGTGCCTTTGCGGCAAAATATTACTTTTTAATCAACTCCAAAGGTTGTTAAAAAAGAGCAGATACCAGGTCATCGGCCGTCATTCCCTTAAAATAGGCGTCAATAGTAAAATTGCTTAACACTTCCCGGACTAAGGGTTCATCATGCGCTTTGTTTTCTAATGCTTTTTCAATTTCAGTAATGTCCTTTTCATTAAAAAAATCCCCGAATATCTTTACTTTTTGAATTATCCCTTTTTCAACGTCAAGATTCATCTCCAGCATGCCGCCGTTGGTTTTTACTTCTTTTCTGAAGCTGTAATCGGGCGACTGCCCGTAATTCCATTCGTTGGTGGCATATTTTTCATCCCTGATCTTTTCAATAGCGCTGATGTCTGCAGCGGTAAATGTATAGGGCACACAGTCGTCATTGGTTGCAATAATATGCTCCATGATCTTTTGCGTGAATGCTTCTATGCTCAATGCTGTAGTAAGATGCTCCGCTATGTTGGTAACTCTTTTGGGAATGGATTTCACCGCCTTATCCCTGTATTTTAAAGGATTTATCCGTAATGCCTCACTCACATTTTTCATTTCCGATGAAAACAGTAAAGTGCCGTGGTGTAGTATTTTATTTTTATAAATATGCTCCGCATTCCCTGAAATTTTTTTACCGCCAATGGTAATATCGTTCCTGCCTTCAAAGCGGGCATCTGCCCCCAGGCTTCTCAATACTTCCACAATAGGCCGGGTATATTTTTCAAAATCCATCAGGGTAGAGTTGCTGCCCGTTTTGGTAAAAGAGAAATTAAGATTTCCCAGGTCGTGGTATACGGCCCCGCCGCCCGAAAGCCTCCTTACAACATGAATATTGTGCTTTTTTACATAATCGAAATTGATTTCCGCCAGGGTGTTTTGATGCCTGCCTACTATAATGGCATTGTCATTACGCCAGAGCATAAAGCAATCCTCTTCAATATGCTTAAAAATATATTCATCCGTAGCTATGTTAAAGTAAGGGTCTGTAGATTGATGATAAATGCAAAGCATGCTCTTATTTATACAAATAGTTTATACAAATTTAGGCAATAGCTGTCATTCATTTTTTGCCACCCTGATAGCGGATACCTTATTCAGCCGGGCCCGGTATTGATTTTGCCGGGTAAATGGTTTGCGAGTCACCGGTATATTTTCCTTTTTCGTCCGATCGTTCTACCACGGGGTTCCAAATACCCCCGTCGGGCAATGCATTTGTTATTTTTAAACAATATTCAAAGGATCCAACCCTCCATCGTTGGAGCTTCTAATAATTGTTGTGGTTATCGTCTGCCTGCGTTAAAAAATTGTATACTTGCAGCCTTATAGCAATTGCGTTTACTAATTTTGGTATACATGAAATATTCTCAATGGACCGGACTGGCTGCGGCTATACTGGTGATTATTGCCTGTTATTTGCCCTGGGTTGAAATTGCTTCTTTATCTAAAATACTCACGGGAATGGATACTGCCGGAACCAATTTGGGCAAACCGGGCAAGCTCCATATTGTTTTTTGTGTGATCGCTTCTGTTTTATTCCTGCTACCATTGATATGGGCCAAAAGAGTAAACTTCGTGTTTTGTGCATTGGGTTTGGCATGGGCGCTTCGCAATTTCATGATATATGCCCGTTGTGAAATGGCTACCTGCCCCGAAAGACAGTACGGATTGTACCTTGTTTTACTGGGTTCAGTGATTATGCTGGCGGCATCTCTTTTCCCGGATATGAAAATCGTGGAGAAGAAGAAGTCGTCATAATAGCGCTTTTTAAATTAAATTCGGAGATGCGGTCGGCACCCGACGAAGGAGGGTCAGCACCGCATCCGGACGTAAAGCAC
>NZ_DAOMOZ010000211.1:393-5211 GCF_035444585.1 Agriterribacter sp. | reverse complement strand
AAATTAAAAATCATAAGGGCTGTGGGCGGTCAGCTTTGAGCTATGGGGATAAAAGCACCAAATCACAAAAGACAAAAAACAAAAAATCTCAAATCCAAATTTCAAATCCGGGGATGCGGTCGGCACCCGACGAAGGAGGGTCAGCACCGCATCCGGACGTAAAGCACCGGGAGACGAATGCCAAATAAAATCCGAAGCCATAAGCGCTAAATCCAAAGAATACAACGGTAAACAAAAAATTAAAAATCATAAGGGCTGTGGGCGGTCAGCTTTGAGCTATGGGGATAAAAGTACCAAATCACAAAAGACAAAAAACAAAAAAATTCCAAATCTCAAATGAAATATCACCCGTTATAACTTTACCGTTGGACAATCATACCTGTCTTTATACCCCAGCGAAAAGATCAATCCTATAGAATGCGTATGGTAGCTGTCTTTTTTACCGGGGTTGACTGCCTGGCTAAAGCCGTCCAAATAATCAGTAAACATGAACCTGTAGCCGGTTTCTGCTGCAAGCGAAAGATTTTTCGTTATCGCATATTTTAGCCCGATACCTGCGGGTAACACCAATGATGCACGCGGTGTGGAATGTGCAATATCTGATACCAACCCGTTCGAGAGCGATTCGCTGTTAAAATAAGCCGCTTTATAATTACTCCAGTCGCGGCTGATGTGCAACAATGATAATCCCACTCCTCCAAATATGTAAGGTGACAATCCCCGGGGCTGCTCTGCTCCGTTCTTTGCCAGTATATTCCATACCAGGGCGCCTGAGAACTCCGTTACAGGCGTAGAGAACTTAAAGTTCCTTTGCCGCCGGTATTCGGGTTTTGCATATATGGCATCATCGCCTTCTAACCTGCCGAAATTAAAATTTATACGTACAGCAAAAGACCTGTCCAATATCCTTCCTGCAAAAAAGCCGATACCGGGGGCAATCGTTTGATACGATCCCAAATCTGAAGGGGTAAGATCACCCTGGTAAACAAAAGTACCCCCACTAATACCCGCCTCATAGCGGTGCGTATAAAATTGACCATATATCAGCTGGCAGCAGGTTACAAATGGCATGAACCACGTAATTCCTTTTGCAATAAAACCCATCGGTAAGTTTGGTTTAAGTAAAAATATTGTCGTGTAGAATTCTATTGATAAGCGCCGATTAGGTTAAAAAAACTGAGCAGGCCGTGAGCAATGAAAAGTGCAGCTATGGCACAAGAGACAATTGTACTGCCCGAATTAGATAATATACGCATATAAAACAATGCCACAGACATTTACAGGATGTTAAATATTTCAGTATTTTATTTGCGGATGGTAACTGCAAAAAGTCATAACCGGAAAGCCAGGGAAGCCCGTAGCCGGAGGAGCGCATTTTGATAAATGAGCCTCTTTTAAAAAAATCCAGTTATATTGCGCCGAATTTTTAAGGAAAGATTCACACTATGACTTCATTTACCAATTTTAAAGTACCCTACGCTATAGATGAAAGGTACACCAAACGGGTTGCTTATTTTTCAATGGAATTTGCCATTCACCAGCCACTGAAAATTTACAGCGGCGGTCTCGGATTTTTGGCCGGTTCACATATGCGAAGCGCCTATGAACTAAAACAAGATCTCGTAGGCATCGGTATTTTATGGAAATACGGGTATTACGACCAGTCGCGCAACCAGGATCAAACCCTTCAGGTGCAGTGGAATGAAAAAATATACAACTTCCTGGAAGACCATAATATAAAATTCCAGATCAATATCCACGATCACCCGGTTTGGGTGAAGGCTTATTATCTGAACCCCGAAACCTTTAAGAGCGCACCGCTCTTCCTGCTGAGCACCGACCTGCCGGAGAACGATTATATTTCACAAACCATCACCCACCGTTTGTACGATGCCAATGTAGCAACCAAAGTGGCGCAATTTATATTGCTCGGAGTGGGGGGAGCAAAGCTCATGGATGAACTGGGCTTTAATCCCGAAGTATACCATTTGAATGAAGCCCACGGGCTTTCTGCTGCATTTTATCTTTATAAAAAATTCGGAAATAAGGAAGACGTAAAAAAACGGCTGGTATTTACCACGCATACTCCCGAAGAAGCAGGTAATGAAAAACATGAAATTCACCTTTGCGAAAAAATGAGCTATTTCTGTGGTATACCCCTTGATGAAGTGCGCAGGCTTACCGGTATAACAGACGATCAGTTCAATCATTCGCTCGCTGCACTGCGCTTTGCAAGGTTATCCAACGGCGTTAGCGAGCTGCACGGCCGTGTAAGCAGGGCCATGTGGAGCAAATACCCCGGGATTTGTCCTATTATTCATATCACCAATTCACAAAACTGGCGGTATTGGGCCGACAAACAATTGTATTATGCGGCTGAAGAAAGCAACGAAGATAATTTTATTGACCGGAAATGGTTTTTGAAAAAAAGGGCTTTTGATACCGTTGCCGACCAAACCGGCAAATTATTCGACCCGAATGTATTTACCATTGTTTGGGCAAGACGTTTTGCAGGATATAAAAGAGCTGAACTGATCACCCGCGATAAGCATCGTTTTGAGGCCCTGCTTGGCAGCGCCAAATATCCTGTGCAGATCATCTGGGCCGGCAAGCCTTACCCGGTTGATTACCCTGCCATCAGCGATTTCAATTACCTTGTTAACCTCAGCAAGGCATACAAAAATGTAGCAGTATGTACCGGATATGAGCTAACGCTGAGCAAACGGCTGAAACAGGCTGCAGATCTGTGGCTGAACAACCCGCGTGTGCCCCGTGAAGCGTCGGGAACCAGTGGCATGACAGCCGCTATGAATGGCGCAGTAAATTTTTCAACAGATGATGGCTGGATCCCTGAATTCGTTCACCACGGCCACAATGGCTTTGTAGTGCCCAAAGCAGATTATGCACACATGACGGTACAGCAGCAGGATACCTATGATCTCGAAAAAATATACGAAATATTAGAGCAGGAGATCCTTCCCCTGTATTATGATCACCCTGATCTGTGGCGGCAGGTTATGAAAAACGGCATGAATGACACCCGTTTCAGGTTTGATTCCGGAAGAATGGCCGATGAGTATTACAGATTGCTCTATAATGCATAGCGTTAGGGCAAACAGTGAATTGTGAATAGTGAATTGTCAGTACTCACCATTCACAATTCACTTTTCACCGCCACCGCCATTTTGATTATACACGCATTTAAATCATGAACCATGGAAGCGTATAAGAAAAATCCTGAAGTAAGATGGGCAGATCTTGATCCTAATTTTCATATGCTTCATTCGCGGTACTACGACCTGGGAGCCTATATTCGCATGTGCTTTTTAACCGAACACGGCCTTACACCTGCGGTAATGCAGGAGCACAGCATGGGACCAATACTTTTCAGGGAAGAATGTGTGTTTAAAAGAGAAATAAAGTTTGGCGACCACGTTGAGATAGATTTTGTGATGCTCAAAGCGAGGAAAGACGGCTCAAGATGGACCATGCAACATCATATCAATACCAACGGCAATACACTGGCTGCGGTAATTACTGTAGACGGCGCCTGGATGAATACGCAAAGACGGCGCCTGGCTACACCACCGCCATTGTTTGCCGAAGTATTCAATAAAATACCACGTGCCGAAAATTTTGAATGGCAATAAACGGGAAGTAGTGAACAGGCAATAGTGAATTGTCAGAACTCACTACTCACTACTCACTATTCACCACTGTCCACATTTCACAAAACATCCGTTCCTCCTGCCGCCTTACCGTTCATTCTTATACAATCTCCACCAGTTCCACATCAAATACAATATCCTTACCTGCAAGAAAATGATTGGCATCCAGTATAACAACCTTTTCTTTTATTTCTGTAACTACCACAGGAACGGGTTGCCCCTGCTGATTTTGAAGCGTAAGCTGCATACCCTGCTCTAATTTCATATCGGCAGGAACATGCTCGACCGGGAATTCGATAATGGCTTCTTCATTCCTTAAGCCATATCCGTCTTCCGGTGCAACGGAAATTGTTTTCTTTTCTCCCACAGCCATTCCTTCAACTCCTGTATCAAATCCCCTGATCATTTGCCCTGCTCCCAAAGTAAATTCCAACGGTTCACGGCCGGTAGAAGAATCAAACTGGTTTCCATCGGTTAAGCGGCCTGTATAATGCACACGTACCACATCTCCTTTTTTTGCCTGTTGCATAAATTCAAATTTTGAGTATTTAAAATCAGGAAAGGTAAACGATTCCTGCTCTTTCTACAAAAGTTTAGGATATTTGATCACCGGGTGACCCGGCAAAAATATAATATATCAATCTTAAAAAATTGTTATGCCCGCACACCGTTCCATAACAGCAATGGCAATCTTTTTTATAACAACCGTTACATGTTACTGTACTTCAGCTACATACAACAGCAGCGCTGAAGCAAATGAAGCTTCTGTTACAGGCGACATATCCAACAGCGGCAATATTATTCCCGGTGCGTACCAGCAGGACAAGTATTTTCATTTACTGGATGGAAAATCAGTGGCCGTATTCGCCAATCAAACTTCGCGTGTTGGTAAAGTACATCTTGTTGATACGCTTAAAAACAGGGGTATTGATATTAAAAGAATATTTTCTCCCGAGCATGGTTTTCGCGGCACTGCCGACGCCGGTGAAAAAGTGGGTAATTATACCGATGCGCAAACCGGTATACAGGTTGTTTCTTTGTACGGAAGCAAAAGAAAGCCTGCAGCAGCAGATGTAAAAGACGTGGATGCTCTGATCTTTGACATACAGGATGTGGGCGTTAGATTTTACACCTATATTTCATCACTCCA
>NZ_DAOMOZ010000211.1:0-383 GCF_035444585.1 Agriterribacter sp. | reverse complement strand
GGAATTTATGGAGGCCGCCATAACATTAAACAAGCCACTGATCATTCTTGACCGGCCAAACCCCAACGGCTTTTATGTAGACGGTCCTGTGCTGGATATGAAATACAAATCTTTTGTGGGCATGCAGCCGGTACCCGTGGTATACGGCATGACGATCGGAGAATATGCTTACATGCTGCTGAAGGAGAATATGCTTTCCGTAAAAACAAAGGCTCAACCTGCTGTTTACATTGATCCCCGGCCCACGGATAACATTGACTTATCAGCATTCAGTCTTACCATCATTAAATGTGGTAACTACACGCACGACAGCAAATATGTGCTGCCCGTACGCCCTTCTCCCAATTTGCCCGATATTCAATCGGTATACCTTTATCCCTCCA
>NZ_DAOMOZ010000210.1:0-8283 GCF_035444585.1 Agriterribacter sp. | reverse complement strand
AGGTAACGGCATCCGTACCTGACGGCGATATGGGTGAATGAATAGCAAATGTTTCTGGATTTTGTTTGCAGGCCATCGCGAGTGGAAGGCAAAACGCGATAAATAGAGATCTTTTTAAGCTCTGATATGAATACATGTCTGGCAATTTTATGGTATTAACATTATTCAATCCGCGGGGATTAAGTTTCTATTGGCAATAACCCCGCTTTGGTTATTTGTTACCCTGTGAAGCGACATGAAGTAGCGCAGGCGTCTTCATCAAAAGCTATTGCGGGGCAACCACGGACCCTGGCAGTAGGAATTGAAGTCGCGCCGGGGTCTGCATCAAAAGCTACTGCGGGCATGCCATGCGACCCTGGCGCTGCGAAAAATTAAGCAATAAGAAGTCCTTTCGGCATAGATTTAATCATTTTTCAATTCGCCGGGGTCACACTCCACACAATTGCCCAGGCTGTGAAGACCCCGTCGGGAAGAAAACGATAAAGAGCTACAAGAGGGAGCATAAGTCTTCTGCGCTAAACATAGCCCTCCTTATCCCAAAGGGATAAAAGGTTTATAATTGAAGTCGCGCCGGGGTCTTCATCAAAAGCCACCGCCGGGCGGCCAGACCCTGGCGCTGCGAAATAGCATAAGGTCTTCGACCCCTTCGGGGTCGTGCCGTTTCGGTGTTACAGGGGTTATAGACCTGCAACCCTTTCAGGGTTGTGTAACAATGATTATAAAAAGTCATTGCAGAAGACATAAGTCCTTTGCGCTAAACGTAGCTCCCCTTATCCCAAAGGGATAAAAGGTTTATAATAACCATAGCGCAAAGTATTCGACCCCTTCGGGGTCGTACCATTTTGGTGTTACCGGAGTCATAGACCTGCAACCCTTTCAGTGTTGTGTAACAATGGTTATAAAAAGTCATTGCAGAGACATAAGTCTTCTGCGCTAAACGTAGCCCTCCTTATCCCAAAGGGATAAAAGGTTTATAATAACCATAGCCCAAAAGTATTCGACCCCTTCGGGGTCGTACCATTTTGGTGTTACCGGAGTTATAGACCTACAACCCTTTCAGGGTTGTGTAACAATGATTATAAAAAGTCATTGCAGAGACATAAGTCCTTTGCGCTAAACGTAGCCCTCCTTATCCCAAAGGGATAAAAGGTTTATAATAACCATAGCCCAAAGTATTCGACCCCTTCGGGGTCATACCATTTCGGTGTTACAGGGGTTATAGACCTGCAACCCTTTCAGGGTTATATCACAGTGGTTATGGCGCATACCTCTTCACATTACCAAGTGAAAATACTGCCAGTTCTGCACGAGCCGGATAGTATTTTATAAATCCTCCTTTGGAAGCAGATATAATATAAAGGCCGCCGGTTTTAGACCTGCCATTCATTTTTCTTCCAAATGCTTTGTCAGAAACTTTACCGCTACATCATTGATCTTTCTCCAGTTCCGTTTTCCCGTTGGCAATTGAATGTTCTTTGGCGCTGTGTGTGAAATGAACAATTTCACATCACCGGCAGTTTTGGCCGCTAACGGCACAAAGAGCACTGCCACATCTCCATTGAATCCAGCCGATTTGTCAACGCGGCCCTCAGGGGTGAGATGACCATAAAGGGGTTTTGCCGTGTAATGCCCGTATATATGATCATTGATCCTGAGATCATGAAAGTTATTGCGATGGAGCGGATAGCGAAAATAATATCCGATGCGGCCCGCTTTTCGCAGTTCATCCAGGTTAAGATCATCAATCACTACAATAAATCCTGTATCATACCGAATGGGCAAAGTTAAGATGTATTCAGCGTATTGGTCTGCATGTTCTCAATTCCATCCTTCAATGAATATACATTTGCTTCCGGGAACCGGCTTCGATAGCTTTGATGCCATAAAGCAAATATAATTTTTTGGTAAGGTAAATTAGCGGAAACGTATCAGGGCTCTGTTGCCTAATTCACAGTAGCCTAAAGCTTAATCAGGGCGTTCCTGACATCGGCCGTAATCCCCAACGACGTTTAGTCGGGCGGGGGGCCGGTATTCAGGCAGGCGTTACATTTTTCCGCAAAAAAACTTACCGCCGGTGCAACGTTTTTGTCTCCCCGATTATCAATTGCAGCAACACAAACAAAGCGGTGAAAACCAACGGTACCGGATATGCATTATAAGTGGTATAAGTAAAGGATGAACGGCGTCTTATCTTTTTACCGCTACTGATCATGTCATTATCAACCGTAACAAATGATCGCACATTAAAAATTTTATTTTCTATTTTATGAAATCAGGAATGATAAGAACTATTGGCTTTTTCTTAACGATCGCTTCGCTGATCGCAGTGAGTTGTTCGAAAGATACAGAAGTCATTCAAAAACCCGAACCTTCCGCCCCAACCCCAACGGGAGCGTCTGCCGTGCAGATATCGCTTGCATTACCCGGTAATACAGGTATTCAAAACGCTCAGGCAATACTGGTATTAGAGCAAACAGGACAGGAAAAAGTTGTGAAAGTAAAGCTGCAGGAGCAGGATGAGCGGTTGCATACAGGGCCGGTCGTATTACCGGCGGGCGAGTACCGGCTGACACAGCTAAAGGTTGCCGACAAAAACGGGAAATACCTGTATGCCGTGCCCAGGGCAGCATCTGCCAGGGCAAACGAGGTAACTACTCCCCTTGCGGTTCGCCTGGTAGCGAATGCTGATAAACCGGTAGTAAATCTTACCGCTGCACCCATAACAATTGCCGGCAATGCAACCGATTTTGGTTATCCAACAAATGCATTTGAAGGACAGGACCGGTTTACAGTGCAACTGAAAGCTACGGTTAATGTGGGCGGGTATGTATATGATAATATGGACGGGCAGCTGCTGATCACATGGTACGATGCGCAGGACAACCCGCATTCGGAACAGGTGCAATTGCAGGCGGGCAACAATACGATCAGCCTTCCTGTGGGCGCTTCGCGTTTCGTTTTTACCTATAGCAAATGGAATGTAACCGATGAGATGGACATGCCGGCTTCCGCCGTTACACGCGGTATGAGCATTGCTATCGGCGGCAGCGTGGCCGCACGCAAATTGTCGGAAGAAAAAACATGGATTGAAAGCGATGGTTCAAGCCGGTTGGTCAGCAGGAAAACCTATCATTATAACGGTGCAGGGCAACTGGTAAAAACCATGTATTATCAAAAGCTGCCGCAATACGCAGAACTTCAGTTACAACAGGTACATGCATTTGAGTACCAGCCGGGCAAATTAATGCATGTTCAATATTTTGACGGAAACAACAAGTCTTATGGTTATTTAAAATTCATGTATAACAATAACGGACAGATAACGCATATGGAACAAAAAAGCTACGACCAGATGACCTATGCTGCCGTAGAACATAGCATTGAATACGGGAGCAGGAAGGTAACCATTGACTATCTTTACGAGAACGGTCATGCGCTTGAATATACATACCAGGTTGAAAACGGGAACAGGACAAAAGAATCAGGGATCAGCTCGGCAGGCGCTTCTGAAGGAGGCACTTTTGAATACGACAATAATATCAATCCATACTACCTGCTGGGCATACAGGACATCTACCTCCGGTACAACAGCCGTAATAATATGATACAACAAAACAAAAGCTATTCAGGCAGCATGCCCTCCAGCATCCCTTACCGGTTTAACTATACATACGATGATGCCGGTTATCCCGTGCAGCTACTCAAAAACTTTAGATCTTATTCCTCCAATACTCACCTGTATACCGAAAAAACAGTATATACATACTAAAAAGGCTTCAAGACCATCAGCGCAATAATGATCATGAAAATTATATTCTCGATCCGTTCGTAAAAGAACAATTTACCGGCTAATGCATAATACGTATCCGGTATCTTATCATCCGTATGGCTTTTCAGTAATGCTTTTATGGGCTTCGACCTTGGCGACAGCACAACAGGGCCGAACCCCAGGGCAATAAGGAACAGTACCAGGCTGGTAACATACCAACCCATGTGAAACAAATAGGGTCGGATGGCTCCCATCGCTAAGCCCGAAAGCAGCAGCAGCGTTCCGCCAACCATCACGAAATTGTGTAGCCGGTTGCGGATGAGATAAGCATGTTTTAACTCTGTCATGGTTTTGGCCCTGTTTACAATATAAATCATAACAAAGCCCGGTCCCATACCCAAAATGGCAGAAAAAACATGGATCAATAAAAGAAAACTATAAAACGTCATGATCTAAACTTGCAGCTTTACAATATTACCCGGCTTTACAAACATATCCTAATGATGATGGGAAAGGTTGGTAATACAGTGAGCATTTTTTAGCAAATTTATTACAGATTTAGATCAACAACGGTATAAAGAGAGATAATGTGATACTTTTGCCATTATGCCATTTCGGTTTTATAATCCGCTCGAAAATTTACAGCTCCACTCCCCCACCTGCTTTCTCACGGGTGCCGATCTAAAAAACCCGGATGATAACATCACCGTTTTTCCTGCCTGGATACTTGATCGCTTTCTGCTGAGAGATCAAAAATTTAAAATGATAGACCAGGTAACCTCTGTTTTGTACGGAGAGCTGAAGTTGCCATGTTCCGCTGCAGCAGCAAAAGCTTTCAGCGACCTGGAACTTAAAATTCAGGAAGCTTTAAATAAAGGTTATGAAGGCGTAACGTTACTGTCATCTCACACATTATTTTTATGGATGGGTAAAATCGTATATGGCGTATTGTATCATGAATTGTTATTCGAAAAGGCAAGACTGCAAAAGCAGAATAAAGCGTTCAGGCTTTCGCCCCCTTTAAAAGCACGGCTGGGTTTGTTTCACCTGATGCTCCAGTCGCTCGTATCGCCTGTTGCCTTTAAAGGGTTACAGCCCTGGAGTATTTCTGTTGTAAGACTCAAATATTCAAAAGACATTTTCAGTTACCGCGATGATCCGGTGAACCTTATCTTCTCGCTTGGCATGAATGGGTTTGGCATCATTGCCTGTTTCCAGGACAGCGGACTGGTAAAGCAAACGCAAAAAGACATTCTTGATAAGATAAGCGATGCAGTATTGCATCCTGTTCAATTTGAGGAGCTATGCGCAAGGTTCTTTTACTCAAATTATCTTTTGCATTACCAGCCACGATATAACATTGAGAATAATGATGCAGGAATTACCATTGAAACATTACCGGTAGCGGCAGATGCCGGCAAACCGCTGTTCGGCAAATGGGATGACTCTATGTTTGCCCTCGTTTTGGCAGAGCATTGGAAACCCTGGGGCCTTACCAAAAAAGACATTATTACGGTTCCCAATGATCCGATCAGCTTTTTGAAAAATGATTATACACATGAATTTATAGCGCCGGATTCAATCAATTTGCCGTACTGAAAAGAGCACATATCGCGCTCATTGTGCCTGCATCGGCATATGCACGCAAAAAAGATACGAAACACCCGGGGCCGCCGGTAAATAACGGCAACGACAATAACCATTACCTTTTTCTGCATTGGGCGATTCCTGTACCACCGGGCAATTCTGCGGCAGCATATTAAAAAAAATAACCCCAGTTCACCTTATATGATTAAATGGCTATCTTTTTCGGGTTTCCTGCTTTTTACGCTTTTAATGCTGACGGGCACCGGGCAAACGAATGATAGCCGTTTGATGCCCTGTAAGGAGGAAGACATCTCGCGTTATACCGCATATAAAATCAACCACGCCCCGGTAATTGACGGAAAACTGAATGAAGCTATCTGGAAAAATAGCTTTCAGGTCAAACAGGTTTACAGATATTATTTCCGGGGCCGCAACCTGCCTGGATACACGGGCGGCAGTGTTGTGGGATGACCAGTACCTGTACGTGGGGTATTGGATTGAAGAGCCTTTTGTAACGGCTACCCATACCCAAAGAGACGCATTGATTTACCAGGATAATGATGTAGAGCTTTTCATTGCCGGAAGAATAATAAAATCTTTTTGCCCTCATTTTTTATTGGGCTTAATTTGCGGCTTGGCAAACAGGTGAAAAGCAGCTTGTAACGAACAAATAATAAAACAATAAACCAAAAGGAGGATACACAAATTGAATAGGATTTTAAGCGTGGGCATCGTGGGTTATGGCAACCTGGGAAAAGGCGTTGAAATGGCAGTTAAACAAAATCCGGACATGGAATTAGCAGCCATTTTTACAAGAAGGGTACCGGAAGCAATAAACAGCGCATCAAAAGTGGTGGCTATTGATCAAATGGAAGCTTACAAGGGCAAAATTGACGTAATGATTCTTTGCGGCGGCTCTTTAAAAGACCTGCCGGAGCAGGTGATCATGGTTTCAAAAATGTTTAACACCGTTGATAGCTTTGATATGCACGCCAAAATCCCGGCATATTTCAAACAAGTAAACGAATCTGCAATATCTAATAAAACATTAAGTCTTATATCTACCGGCTGGGACCCCGGATTGTTTTCCCTGGCAAGACTGCTCGGTCAAAGTATTTTACCGCAAGGCGAGGACTATACTTTCTGGGGCAAGGGTTTGAGCCAGGGCCATTCTGATGCGGTAAGACGCGTTCCCGGCGTTAAAAACGGCGTTCAATATACGATACCTAAAGAAACAGCAATAGAACGGGTGCGCTCGGGTGAAAACCCAGGGCTTTCCACATCCGAAAAACATGAGCGGGTTTGTTATGTTGTTGCAGAGGAAGATGCCAGTTTACAGGAAATTGAAAATACCATCAAAAAAATGCCTCATTATTTTGATGCATATCAAACCACTGTTCATTTCATAACAGAAGCTGAGCTTAAAGCAAACCATTCAACGATGCCGCATGGAGGTATCGTATTCCGTTCGGGCGTTACCGGAAACGGATCAAAACAAAGGATTGAGTTTAGCCTGGCTTTGGAAAGCAATCCGGAATTTACCGCGAGTGTTTTAGTAGCTTACGCGAGGGCTGTGGGAAAAATGGCAAAAGAAGGCCAAACAGGCGCCCGTACCGTGCTTGATATTCCTTTGGGATATTTGTCGCCAAAGTCGCCTGAGGAGCTTCGCGGATCTTTATTATGATTACAACCCGGGCGCAGACCGAAGTTTTGATTAATTTTACGCTTTTGCAACAGCACCTTTAAACTTGTTCCCATTGAACCAATATTTGCCTTCCATTGTTAAAAGAAAAAGGATCGCCCGCTTTAGAAAGCCTTCTTCCTCAAATATTGTTTGCGGCTTTCTCTTTTTTCTTTTACTGCTCATATGCCCGGTGCTGCATGCGCAAAAAGGAACAGACCTGAAAATCACCGGCAAGGTCACGGAAGCCGCGGCCAACACCGCTCTTGGTTATGCCACCGTTCAACTGTATAAGCTGCACGACAGCTCTTCGGTTGCCACCGTTACTACCGCTGAATCGGGGAATTTTACCATTGAAGCGTCTGCCGGCACATACTATGCCCTTATTGAATTCATTGGCTACACTCCGTTTAAAACCGCCGCTGTTACGCTTACACCCGATAACACTCCGCTGAGCCTTGGTGTTATACAACTCATCTCTGCTTCCAAAACACTTGAAGAAGTATATATACAGGCCGAGAAAAGCTCAATGGAACTGGCGCTTGATAAAAAAATATTCAATGTAGGCAAAGACCTGGCCAATGCCGGGGGCACGGCCGCTGATATTTTAAGCAATATACCTTCGGTGGCAGTAGATGTGGAAGGCAATGTAAGCCTCAGGGGCAGCAACAGCGTTCGTATACTGATAGACGGGAAACCTTCCGGCCTGGTGAGCATCAAAGGCGGAAGCGGCCTGCAGCAACTGCAGGGCAGCATGATAGAAAAAGTAGAGATCATCACCAATCCATCTGCCCGCTATGAAGCAGAAGGCATGGGCGGCATCATTAATATCGTATTAAAAAAGGAACGGAAGGAAGGGTTCAACGGCTCGTTTGATGTGGTGGCGGGCTACCCCGAGAATTTCGGGCTGGCGGCCAATGTGAACTACCGGCACAGGAGCTTTAATTTTTTTGTTAATTATTCCGCTTCCTACCGCAATGCACCTGGAAAAAACGATTTGTACCAGGAGCTCTACCGCAACGACAGCACTTTTATCTCCACCAAAAACATGGAGCACCGCTTAAAAGGAATGTACAATAACGCAAGGGCCGGGCTTGATTATTTTTTCGATGATAAAAATATACTCACTGCCGCCTATACCTATCGCATCAGCAAAGGGAAGCGTTTTTCCGATATTTATTACCACGACTACGAATCAACCATAAAAGATCTTACCGGCATCACGCACCGCACGCAGGACGAAACG
>NZ_DAOMOZ010000209.1:0-8289 GCF_035444585.1 Agriterribacter sp. | reverse complement strand
AAAAAATATCCTACTAATGTAGTAGGATATTAAATCTCTCTTTATATTTGCAGTGTTCTTTTAATTACTTATCAAGAAAGGCTGAGGGACATGGCCCTGAGAAGCCTTAGCAACCATCTCAACTTTTGGAGTTGTGAAAGGTGCTAACTCCATCTCGCTGTATACGCGGGATAGATAAGTCAGATGCAGGTTATAACCGAATCAACGTTTTAATAACTCAGGCATTTCTGATCTATCGGGAGTGCTTTTTTTATTTCAGGGACCTGCAATAAACAAAACCTGCCGGATGTATTTTTTCGATAAGCGGATTGAAATTTTATCAATCACCAATATTAAAAAATGAAAGCAAATAATTTTTGTACCGCGTCTAAAGACTGATTTTCTCTTCTGTGGATTCATCGGAAATATTTTTTCCACTTGCTTACGATTGACCCAATACACAACAACGATCGGCTTACCGGATCATAATCCTTCACAAGGGGTATGTATGGTCTTTTTTGTACGACCTGAGGAATTGCCTGCCGGCATATCCGGGAAAACACTGGTAACCATTTTTTGAATCTTATTAAATTTTACGCTAATGCACAGGCACTATAAGCTGCTTGCGGGGATACTATTGCTTTTATTCTGGCACCCGCTTTTAGCACAAACCGTATCCGTTAATGGCTCGGTAATTTCAAAACGCAGTGGTAATGCACTTGAAGGTGTAACCATTATTGTAAGTGGCAAAAGCGTTGCCACGCAAACAGATATCAACGGCACCTTTGCGATAGACGCACCTGCCGGCAGTACCCTTATCATTTCCAGGGTGGGCTACCAAACACAGGAAATCGGCATCGGCTCCGCATCAGCAAAGCTCTCCATTTTACTTGAAGAAGTTGCTGCTTCACTGGATGAAGTGGTGATTACGGCGTTGGGTATATCGAGGCAAAGAAAATCGCTTGGTTATGCTGTGCAGGAATTAAAATCTTCTGCAATCAGCGAAGCCAAAGAGCCGAATCTTGTAAATGCTTTAGCCGGGAAAATAGCCGGTGTTCGCATCACCAACAGCCAGGGTGACATGGGATCTTCACGTATTGTTATCAGGGGTGAAACTTCCATAGCGGGCAACAACCAGCCATTGTTTGTTATAAACGGCGTTCCGGTTGATAATTCACAGCTTGGCGCCGGCAGCTCCCGCGATTATGCCAATGCGATTTCTGATATCAATGCCGAAGACATTGAAAGTGTGAGCGTGCTGAAAGGCCCGAATGCGGCTGCTTTATATGGTTCAAGAGCTGCTGCCGGTGTTATACTCATAAAAACAAAAACAGGAAAAACGAAGAAAGGGCTGGGCATCACTTTTAATTCAAATGTGGACTTTGAAAACCTGCTTGTGCTTCCGGATTATCAGAACGCTTATGGTCAGGGCTCCAATGGGCGGTTCAGTTATACAGACGGTAAAGGCGGCGGCATCAACGATGGCGTAGATGAAAGCTGGGGTCCCAGGCTGGATGGCCGGTTGATCCCGCAGTTCTATTCTAACGGCGAAGCGGTACCCTTTGTACCACACTCCGATAATGTGCGCGATTTTTTTAAAACCGGCACTACTTTCAGCAACAGCATTTCCATAGCCGATGCTACCGAAAAATTTGATTACAGGATATCTTTCAATCACGTCAAACAAAATGGCGTCATTCCAAATTCAGAGCAGGAAAAAAAGTCCGTCTCACTGAATACAACCCTGCGCCTTACATCGAAGCTGAGTGTTACGGCAAACGTAAATTATTTTAATATCCAGGCCGATAATCTGCCGGGAGCCGGCGGTAAAAGATCCACCAGCACCATGTTGCAGTACACCTGGTTTGGAAGACAGGTTGATATTAACCGGTTAAAAAATTACAGGAATGCCGATGGCACTACTTTCAACTGGAACAACAGCTATTACAGCAATCCGTATTTCATTGCCTATGAAAATACGGTGGAACAAAGGCGCAATCGCATTATCGGGCACGTAGCATTCAACTATGATTTTGGCAAGGGGCTGGCACTGAATTTCCGTTCGGGCACCGATTACTACAACGACCGCCGCAAGCTTAAGATTGCGTACGGCACCAACGGCACACCTTACGGGTCTTACCAGGAAACAGGTTATACGGTGAATGAAAACAATACGGAGGCGATATTGCAGTACACTAAAAAATTGAATTCCGATTTCAGTATAGATGTGTTGGGCGGTGCAAATCTGCGGTACCGTTTTTATGAAGAGAATGACCAGTTGGCCCCGCGCCTGGCCGTAGCGGATGTGTACACACTATCCAATTCCAGAGATCCGCTGCAATCGTCAAATTATTACAGTCGTTTAAAAACCTACAGCGTATTCGGGTCCGGGCAGATCGGGTTTAGAAATTATGTTTTCCTGAACCTTACAGCCCGCAACGACTGGTCGTCTACATTACCTTCCCAAAATCTTTCCTATTTCTATCCTTCTGCCAACCTGAGTGTAATATTAACGGATGCCTTTTCTATAGGATCTGATTTCCTTTCTTATGCAAAGATCCGTGGAGGATGGTCCAAAGTAGGAAAGGATGCAGATCCTTACCAGCTGATAAACATATTTAATTTCTCGGCGCCATTTGGAACCAATCCGCAGTTGAACCCTTCCGCTATTGATCTTAATAAAGACCTGAGACCCGAAACCACAACTTCTGCAGAACTGGGTGCTGAGCTTGGCTTTTTTAGCAACAGGCTGCACCTTGACCTGAGTGTATACAATACGAACAGTTTTGACCAGATATTGAGTGTTGACGTGAGTCCTTCTACCGGCTACAGGCAAAAATTACTGAATGCAGGTAAGATCAATAACAAAGGAATAGAAGTGCAGTTAAATGTTATACCTGTTCAGAAAGGAATTACCTGGGAAGTGAACCTCAACTATGCCGCAAACCGCAGCAGGGTGCTGGAACTGGATAAAGAAGGAAGATTGCAAAACTATGTTATAGGCGCTTCAGGATCGGCACAAATAATAGCTTCGGTAGGACAACCTTACGGTACAATTTTCGGCAATGCTTTCCTGCGCAACGCCAAAGGACAGATCGTAGTGAACGATGATGGGGCTCCCAAAGCAGATCCCAATAAAAAAATACTGGGCAAGTATACACCCGACTGGTTGGGCGGTATCAGCAATTCATTGAGCTACAGAGGTGTTAAGCTGAGTTTTTTGGTAGATGCGAGCATTGGCGGGTCCATTTATTCCGGCACCTATGCCACGGGTACCTATACAGGCGTACTGTTGAATACACTGCAGGGGAGAGGTGCTGAATATGGAGGGCTTTATTATTACTATCCCAACAACAATAAATCAAATGGTACCGTGCAGGTACAGAGCCCCGGTACGGCGCCTGATGGAGAAGCGCTATATGATGATGGAATTATTTTTGACGGTGTTACCGCTGATGGTGCCCGTTCTGCAAAAGTGCTTTCGGCCCAGCAGTATTATAAATCATTCAGAACGATAGATGAAGCCAATGTGTTTGATGCTTCTTACGTGAAGCTGAGGGAAGTCAGGTTAGGTTATACTTTTCCGTTAGCATGGATCCGCAGTGCCGGATTTGAAAGTGCTTCTGTTGCTTTGGTAGGGCGCAATCTCTGGATCATTCACAAAGAAGTGCCGCATATTGATCCCGAAACCGCATTTAACACCGGCAATGCACAGGGATTGGAAAGCTTAACGCTTCCTACCACCAGGAGCTATGGCTTCAATATCACGCTTAAATTTTAAAAATCATTATTATGAAGAAGTATTCGATATACAGCCTGTTGGCCTTCTCATTGCTTGCAGGATCCTGCAAAAAAGATCTTGAAAAGATCAATAAAAATCCGAATGCCACAGAACACGCGCAACCCGACTATCTTTTAACAGCCGCTATTAAAAATACAGCAGATACCTATTGGGGAACCACCAATACGATGAACTCGAGCCTGCTGTTTGTACAGTATTGGGCGAAGATCCAGTATACGGAGCAGGACAGGTATATTTTTTCCAACAGCAGTTTCCAGGAGCTCTGGTCTACCGGTTATAGCACCAGTATAACCAGTTTAAACACCATCATAGAGCAGGCTGATAAGGCGGGTAATCCCAACTATAAAGGTGTTGCGCTGGTATTGCGCTCATGGGTGTTTTTGCTGTTAACGGACGCATACGGCGATATTCCATACACGCAAGCGGGAAATATTGAGCAGTATATAACGCCTGAGTATGATAGCCAGAAGGATGTATATCTGGGTTTGCTGGACGAGCTTAAAAATGCAGCGGCTTTGCTGGACCCCGCAGCAAATGCGATAGCGGGTGATATCCTGTACAAGGGCGATATTGCGCTTTGGAAAAAGTTTACCAATTCGCTGCGTTTGCGCATTGCTTTGCGTATTGCCGATCGTGAACCGCAGCAAGCCGGTGCTGTAATTACGGAGCTGCTGGGTCAAACAGATCCCTTTATCAGCAGCAATGCCGAAAATGCGCAGGTGGACTATCTCACATCCCCGCATCAGAACCCGGTAAGTGCTTTGTTTGAAACAAGAGATGATTACAGGATCAGTAAATCGGTAACGGATCGTTTGCTGGCATTGAACGACCCGCGGCTGCCCGTTTATGCCAGCAAAACGCAAACGCCAACGCCCCGGGAGTATATAGGCGTACCCAATGGATTGAGCAATGGCGATGCTTCCGACCTTGGCTTTGCAAAAACATCAAAGCCGGGAACATATTTTCTTACTGCGCAGTCGCCCGCCGTTATTTTTACCTGTGCTGAAGTTTTGTTTGATCGCGCTGAGGCTGCCGCCCGTGGGTTTACAAACGAAAACGCTGCCGGACTGTATATGCAGGCCATTGAAGCGTCATTGGAGCAATACGATATAACCGGTGAAGCCGCTGCAGAATATACAGCGCAACCCGCTGTTCAATATGATGAAGCCAACTTTAAAAAATCGATTGGCGAACAAAAGTGGATCGCGCTCTTCGGGCAGGGACTCGAATCTTTTAGTGAGTGGCGCCGGCTCGATTACCCGGTATTGCCGCCGGCAGCAGAAGGAGTGCTGAACGGCCAAATACCGGTGCGGTTTATTTATCCCGGTACAGAGCAATCGCTTAACGGGATCAGCTATAAAAAAGCAGTAACGCGTCAGGGAGCCGATCTGCTCACTACCAGGTTATGGTTTGATGTAAAGTAGATGACCGGATTAACTTGGAGGTTTTTCCTTATACCGGCTTTGTTTGGATTGCTAATTGTATATACCCATGGGGTTGTAATAAAAAAAAATTTTTAAGAAAAAGTTTATAAAAATTGGTGGCCTGAAAATTATGATGCTACCTTTGCAACAGTTCTTTATTATCCATTAAAAGGAGATTCTTATCAAGAAAGGCAGAGGGTAATGGCCCTGCGAAGCCTTGACAACCTCCCTTTATTGCTGTTTGGCAATAAAGGAAAGGTGCCAATTCCATCACGCCTGCCGGCGTGACAGATAAGCCAGATTCAGCATTGGAAACAATTGTATAATATGCTCAAAAGCTCGTCTGATTTATCGGACGAGCTTTTTTGTTGCTCTCTGGTATACTTTTTTGATAGGCCTTCTTTATTCAGATTTAATTTTAATCACATTTAAAAATCAAAAAAGATGAGCAGCGCAACAATTCTGATTCACAGCATCCCGGTTGATCCTTTAACGGGAGCTATTGCCGTACCCATTTATCAAACCAGCACATTCGTTCAGGACGCGCCCGGCATAAACAAAGGATATGACTACGCCCGTAGTGGAAATCCTACCAGGGAAACACTGGAAAATATTATTGCCGCGCTTGAAAAGGGCAGCACAGGTGCGGCCTTTGCCAGCGGGCTGGCCGCTATTGACGCGGTACTGAAATTGTTACAGCAGGGCGATGAAATACTGGCTGTAGATGATATTTATGGTGGCGCATTTCGGCTATTTACTCACATTTATCAAAAGTTTGGAATCAACGTAAATTATGTCGACACTTCGCGTGCAGAAAATGTTTTTAATGCCATCACGCCTAAAACGAAGTTGATATGGATTGAAACGCCAACCAATCCTACATTAAAAGTTTCCGATATCCGGGCAATCGCTGCAATCGCAAAAACCGGCGGGTGTTTGCTTTGTGTGGACAATACATTCGCATCACCCGCACTGCAGCAGCCGCTTATACTGGGGGCCGATATTGTAGTTCATTCGGCTACAAAATACCTCGGTGGGCACAGCGACCTGATAGCCGGTATTGTGGTTACCAAAACAAAGGAACTCGGCGAAAAAATAAAATTCGTTCAAAATGCAAGTGGTGCGATCCTTAGTCCCTTCGACAGCTTTTTGGTAATACGTGGTATTGAAACATTGCATCTTCGTGTAAAACAACATTGTGATAATGCACAACTTGTAGCAGAATTTTTACAATCACATCCCGATGTTGACAGGGTTTATTACCCGGGATTAAAAGCGCATTTCAATCATGACATTGCGGCCCGGCAATCAAAGGGTTTTGGCGGCGTTATTTCTTTTACGCTTAAAGATGATACAGAAGAATCCGCCACTGCATTCGTTACTTCCACCCAATATTTTAAGCTGGCAGAAAGCCTCGGTGGCGTGAAAAGCCTGTTGTGCCATCCGGCGCAAATGACGCACAAGTCGGTGCCTGCAGAAAAGCGAAAGTCTGCCGGCGTAGCCGACAGCCTTATCCGGCTAAGCATCGGTTTGGAAGACGCTGAGGATCTGCTCGCCGATCTGGAGCAGGCGTTTGAGAAATTAAAAATAAGCCGGCTTTCAACAGAAGTATCCGTGGCCGGTGCGCAGGCTGCCAACAGCCAGGTGTCCTTAAATCAGGATCATTGATATACCCGGCACCGATGACCGGGGGAAAAGCAAGGACAGCCGTTAATGTGACAGGTTGGCGACACGAAAATGTACAGGTGATCTGAGCAGCGTGCCTCGCACATTTTTACTGGGCTGGTTTTGCCTTTTCCCTGGTTCTTAAATACAGGTAATAACCTGCAACAGCAGCAGAAGCTGCGATCAAACCTATTCCCGCCAGGTATTTTATTGAGTTGTTTTTTGAAGATCTGCTTTTATCAACACCGTTGATTAAGTCGAGGAGAGGCTTTAGTGTACTTTCCGGCAGCACCTTATCGGCCCATAGTTTAACGAAAGGAGCAGCCTTTGTGGTAACGATACCCATTCCCGACGATTGAAGCATAGGGATGTCTTCCGGCTGATCACCTACAAAAACAATATTTTTCTGTGGTATATTAAAATTTACAGTGAGGTATTTTAGTATAGCGGCTTTATTGTATTGTATACCGGGTTCATCGGGGTCAGTAAAAAAGTCGGGAAACTGCAAAGCTCCTGTGGCCATACTTTTTTCCATTATAAGTTGATTGGCAAAACTATAATCAAATCCAAGCTTATTTTTAATGTGATTGGTAACAACATCAAAGCCATCGGAAAGCAATATACAGATGTAACCGTTTTGTTTCAACCGCAAAATCGTTTCCCTTGTATAGGGTATGATAGGGATGGTATCGGAAATGGCCTGCAATTCGGGTAGGGACCTGCCCTTAAAAAGCGCAGCCGTTTTTTTTATCCTCGATTGAGGATCTTTATAAGTGCTGGTTATCTGCGTTAGCTGGTGTTCCATGCTGTAATAAGCTGCTGCTGCCTCATTAAAGTCGAATTCCAGTATCGCGTTGATGTCAATCAGGATGATCTTTTTCAATTTTTGAATAGATTCCTTAACAGCAAAATCCATTTCATCACTTATTGTCTGGATATTGGACAGTGTCTCTAAATTGTCTATCGAAAATAATGAGGCCTTCTGCAGTATGGTCCTGGAAACCTGGCGCGACATTTTTCCGAGGGCCTCCAGGTTTTGCATATCGTTTTTAACAAACCCGATATTGACTTCTTTTATCCGTAACTTCTTATTAAAAGCATCTATCAGCAACGCAATATCCACTCCATAATCATTTTCAAATTCAACCTCCTGTAAAAAATCCTTGCGGGCAGCGATCATGCCGCTCAGGGGCTGTGAAAACTTTTCCAGCTCCGGGAAAAATATGCTTAAAAGCGGCTTGGCAACGAGTTGGGTTACCCTGCCGCCCTGCCTGTCGAAAAAGGATTTCACAAAATCGGCCTCCCCGTTTATGATCGGGTCGGCAAGAAGCGTTACAACGTTTTTTGGGTATGTGAGAATATCAGCATCAAGGTAAACGATTATATCAAAACCTGCTGCCAGCATTCCTTCGTGCATAG
>NZ_DAOMOZ010000208.1:0-8331 GCF_035444585.1 Agriterribacter sp. | reverse complement strand
TACTCATAAATGGGGAACATTACCAGGCTGCCCTGTACAGAAGCGGTAGAACGTACGCCGCTGTCGCCTCTTTCCAGTTCCTGCATCATCAGCCCGTAGCTGGTATAATCGAGCCCGCCACCACCGTATCCGGCAGGAATAGTGGGACCAAAGCAACCCAGCTCTCCCAATTGTTTTACGATATGCTCAGGAAAGCTGGCTTTCTGGGCATAATCTTCAATAATAGGGGATATCTCCTTTTTTACATAAGCCCTTACAGTTTCACGGATCATTTTCTGCTCTTCGGTAAGCAGGTCATCCAACTGCAAATAATCAGGACTGGTAAACAGGTCGGTTCGTGCAGCCATGGCAACAACTTTAAAGTGCCGCTAAGATAGGTAAATAAAGCCCGAAGCCGGAATTTCGAAATTCGAATGAAAGCACCAAAAAGTAAATAACAAGAACCCAATAGAATACAGATCCGAAGTATAAAATCCTAAATCCGAAGCTATCTCAATTTCAAATCTTAAATCTCAAATCATCCTCACACACTCCTCACCCCCGTATCCGCCTCCCAATGCCCGTTAATCTTTAATACTTTTTCTATTACATCTCTCACGCAGCCTTTGCCGCCGCTCCTGGGAGAAATATAGTGTGCTATGCTTTTGATTTCGGTAACGGCATCGGCAGGGCAGCAGGCAATTCCCGCGGACTGCATCACTTCAAGATCGGGTATATCATCTCCCATATACAGCACTTCGTTTTTATTGAGCCCGTGCTGCCTTATGTAGGTATGGAGCTGCTCTTTTTTATGTTGCACCCGTTGAAAAACATCGGTAATACCTAAGGTGGCCAGTCTTTCCTGCATGGGCAGAGAATGCGAACCGGTAATGACTGCTATCCTATAGCCTTTTTTCACTGCCAGTTGAAGTGCATACCCGTCTTTCATATCCATGCGGCGAATATGTTCATCGCCGGGGAAAATCCATATGCTGCCATCGGTTAATACGCCGTCCATATCAAATATAAATGTAGTAACAGATGAAAAACGTTCAAGTATGTTCATTTAATAGCGCTTAATGCTTTATAAGACCAACGGTGATCATGCGCTTAAAAGTAAGGAATATCCGGCGATTGGGCAGCAGTTTCGTTATAGACGGGCATACCCAAAAATAGTATATCGTCAAAAATATCGTAGATAATTCGGTAGTCCGTTACACGGATACGATAACCATTCCTGCCTTTTAGCTTTTTATAGCCTGCAGGACGCGGATTATGCGCAAGGTTGTAAATAGCTTTTTTAATGTTGGAATAATATGGTTCGTTAATTTTTCCCAGGGTTTTAATTGCCCGTTTCTTTAAGCTTACCTGATAAGCCATTACTTTGCCCTGCGTTTAGCTTCAATCATTTCAAAAGCATCATCAATAGGAATGGAAGGCTCATTAGATTTTTTTGCTTCGTCATAAAGACGAATGTCTTCCAACTCTTCCAGTTCTTCCATAATGGCTTTAAAATCCTTTATAGGAAGCACTACAGATATTTTTTTACCTGTGTTGTCAGTGATATATTGGGGGGGTACTGTAAGCATATGAGAAAACAATTGTTTTAAGAAATCCCGGCACGTGTCTCCACGTGCCGGAAAGGGGGGAGACTCAAGTTTATCCTCTTTATCTTCTAAAAAACTTCATGACCGTCACGGCTTGTGTTTCATGATGGCAAGCCGGAAGAAGCTGGTTCGTAGACACGAACCAGGGCGGTAGCGGGATGCGGGTTTTTATGCAGACCCCGGCGCAACCCCATTCAGCCGCCGCCGTCCCGCTTGTCCCCGAAGGTAAGCGGAAAGAATATTCTCTGGCTAAAGCTTCCTCCTGCCTCTTGGCAAAAAAACTTATTTTTAGCTCATCAACAATAGTACTACTTGTGAAACAAAACTTTTGGTTTACCCTCTTCCTGCCGTTCAGCTTTTTATTATTTCAAGATGCAGTTGCGCAAAACATTTACATAGCGCCCGGTGGCAACGACAGCAACCCCGGAACCGCTGAGCAGCCGCTGGCAACGCTTACCGCGGCAAGGGACCGCATATGCTTATTGCGAAAGCAAGATCCTGATGCCCAACATGCATGGCAGGTGATCATTCGCAAAGGTGAGTACATAATGCCTGAAACTTTAACGCTGACGGTTGAGGATGGCGGTACGGAGATATCTCCCCTGGTTTTTAAAGGAGAGGAAGGCGCGGTTTTTTATGGCGGGTTTTACCTGAACAGATTTGAAAAGGTATCGGACAGCCTATGGAAGACTGATGTTCCGGAAGTGCGGCGGTATGGCTGGCGCTTTGAGCAGCTATTTGTAAACGGAACGCGTGTAACCAGGGCACAAACGCCCAACAAAGGATTCTACTCCCCGGTATCGGTTAAAGAAACGGTTATTGTTAAAGGAGATGGGCGGGCGCCGGAGCTGGCGGTTCAGCAAATTAAAATTCCTGCAGAGGCTGCAAGCCAGGTTAAGAATTTAAGTGAGGAAGATTGGAAAGACGCGGTGATCACTTTTTACCATCACTGGGACAATACCAAAAAACATGTTCAGTTCTATAACGCCGCCGATACTTCCATTTACATCAGCGGGCAAGGCATGAAGCCATGGAACCCTATTACAACGAAGTCGCTGTTTGCTATTGAAAACCTGCAGCCGGCTTTGGATGCCCCGGGCGAATGGTTCATAGAACGCTTCGGCACATTGTATTACCGTCCCCGGCCGGGTGAAACCATAGAAACAACGATAGCTATGGCGCCTTTGCTGGATAAATTCATTGCCATATCCGGTAATGAAAAAACCGGGGAAAAAGCCAGTAATATCCGTTTTGAAAACATTGCTTTCAGGGTTGCCGGTTATCGTATGCCGCCATCGGGTGTGGAACCTGCGCAGGCGGCTGCGCCCATAGCAGCCAGCATTGAAATGGATTTCGCGAGCCGGGTATCGTTCGTTAACTGCGAAATTTCGGGTACGGGTGGCAGTGGTATCTGGTTCAGGAGGGCCTGCGACAATGGATTGATAGAACATTGCTATTTGCACGACCTCGGCGCAGGCGCTGTTAAAATTGGTGAAACCGTGCTGCGTGCCAACCCGGGGGAAGTAACGCACCATATAAAAGTGGTGAACAACATAGCCCGGTCGGGCGGACATGTGTTTCCCTGTGCAGTGGGCATGATCATCTTTCATGGGAGTGATAATGAGCTGCTCCATAATGAAATTTCAGATTTCAAATACTCCGGCGTGTCCGTGGGATGGGTATGGGGATATACACCCAGTCCTTCCAAACGCAACCGGGTGGAGTATAACCATATCCACCACCTGGGGTGGGGTGTATTGAGCGATATGGGCGGTGTATATACATTGGGTGCATCACAGGGAACTACTGTAAGCAATAATGTTATTCATCATATTTATTCGCTCGATTATGGCGGATGGGGCTTGTACACAGATGAAGGTTCGGAGGGCATTACCATGGAAAACAACCTGGTGTATAACTGTAAGAGCTCAGGGTTTCACCAGCATTACGGGAAAGAAAATATCATCCGCAACAATATATTTGTTAACAGCATTAAAGCACAATTGCAGGCCACCCGTGTGGAAAAGCATCTTTCATTTTCATTTACCAATAACATTGTTTATTTCAACAGCGGAACTTTGCTGAGCAGTAACTGGCCAACGGTTAATATAAAAACCGATGAAAACTGCTACCGGGATACCCGCAGCAACGATATCCTCTTTGGTAGAAAAACATTTGCAGCATGGCAGCAGGAAGGAAAAGACAAACATTCGGTTATTGCCGACCCCGGATTTAAAGATGTGAAAAATTTTGACTTCCGGATTACAAACAAAAGGATCATCAACAAAATAAAATTCAAACCCTTTGATCATTCCAAAGCAGGAGTATACGGAACAGATGACTGGATACAAAAAGCAAAGCTTGATGCTGCAAGAGCCGGGGCATTTGACCAAATGGTGGCAGAGCATGAAGCGAGGGCGGCTGAATAGGGAAGGGTTGGGTGAGAAAGGGAAAGGGTGATGGTGAGAGGTGAAACGAGAGAAGTGAAAGGAGGCGAATGTTTGAAGAGGGGAGGGGTGGATGAATATTTCACGCAGAGAGAAGTGAGAATTTTATGTTTATCATTTCCTGGGGTGAGAAGCATTTTACGGGAAAGTGTGCATAGCAAACGCATCTAAATTTGGGAAAAGCCGTAGGCTCAACACTTTTGTAAAGCTGTGCTTTGGCACGGTTGTGAATGAATCTATAAAGAAGAGCGTGCTGCCGGCACGGTTCATAATGGCAGGGAGTCTGCAACGCTTTATAATTTTTAAATTAGCTGCATTTACCTTTGAAAAGAATAACGCCGGGAAAAAAATATTTCTATAGTTTCGCTATCCTGTTTTAAAACAACAACAGTTGTAATCATTTCAACTTTAAACGTATAATACAATCAGAATGGTCAAAAGACGAATGTACCTCCTCTTCCTGGGTGTACTGTTTGTATGCATTGCTTATGCACAGGAACAGCCGGGCTTTACCACAATTTCCCTGAATGATCTTGAGGCATTTGCCGATCCGGGTGGCAACTGGTCGGTTGCATCGGATGCCGTAGCAGATATCAATAAAGACGGCGAACTGAAGCCTGTTCCCGGAACAGGGGCGCTGGTCAATACGGTTTCCAAAAAGAACAGGATGCACCTGGTAACCAAAGAAAATTTTGGTGATGTGGAACTGGAGCTGGATTTTATGATGGCTAAAGGATCCAATTCCGGCATTTACCTGCAGGGGCGGTATGAAATACAGTTGTTTGATAGCTGGATGGTGCAGCGGCCTTCCTATTCCGATTGCGGCGGCGTATACCAGCGCTGGAACAATGATAAGAACACGGGATTTGAAGGTTATGCACCACTGGAAAATGTAGCCCGGGCTCCGGGCTTATGGCAACATTTGAGAATACAGTTCCGTGCACCGCGCTTTAATGACCAGGGTGTAAAAACCGCGAATGCACGATTTGAGGCCGTGTACCTTAACGGCGTGCTGGTGCAGCAGCAGGTAGCGCTGACGGGGCCTACAAGATCTCCCCTGTTTGAGAAAGAGCAGGCCACAGGACCTTTAATGATCCAGGGCGATCATGGCAATGTGGCGATCCGCAATATTCAATACCGTTCTTTAACTACAGCAAACGACACGCCTGAAAAAGTAAAGATCGTTAATCCTATTATTGTCCAGCCTGAAGCAAGACCCTACCTGTTGCGCAGCTTTTTGAGCTATGGAAAAAAAATGATCACACATGCCATTTCTGTAGGGGATCCCAACGGGGTAAATTATTCTTACGATTTAAAAACAGGGGCATTATTGCAGGTATGGCGCGGGGAGTTTGCCGATGCTACCGACCTCTGGCATGAAAGGGGAGAGCCTTACCAGCGCATTGTTCCGCTGGGTAGTGTGATCAGCTTATCAGATGCCCCGGCATTAGCCGTTCTGCCCGATGCAGTAAATACCGCGTGGCCCGATAGCGTATCTTTTGACGATGTGCAGAATAGAGGATATACACTGGATGCAGGCAGGGCGCCTTCATTCCGGTACAGCATACACGACGTACAGGTTACCGATAAAATTTCAGTGCCGGATGCATCGGGACTTGTAAGAGCACTAACGGTTGCCAATCCGCCTGCCAACTTTTACTACCGCATTGCGGCAGCTAAAAAGATAGAACAAAGCAAAAAAGGTTTTTATGCTATAGATGATAAGTCATACGATATTTCAATTGATGAAAAACTCCGGCCGTTTATACGGCAGGCGGGCGCAAACCAGGAATTGCTTGTTCCGGTAAATAAAGCCGGCGCTGTAATAACCTATTCTCTCATCTGGTAATTATTATAAAGATCATGACAATATTATATTCCATGTTATCCCGCTTATTAAAACGTATGCTGTGTCTGGCATCATGCATAGGTGTTGCT
This sequence comes from Agriterribacter sp., assembly GCF_035444585.1. Classification (GTDB taxonomy): domain Bacteria; phylum Bacteroidota; class Bacteroidia; order Chitinophagales; family Chitinophagaceae; genus Agriterribacter. Next base: position 2,360 of record NZ_DAOMOZ010000208.1, on the reverse strand, counting down.
GCACATCTGTTTGCACAGAGCCAAACGGATACTGCCATACATGTTCAGAAAGAAGAAGATTTTTATACCATTCAAACGGTTCCTATACCCGAAAGCATATTGCTGGAAGTGGGGGGCATGACTTTTTTGCCCGATGATGCGCTGGCTGTATCTACACGCAGGGGTGAAGTGTGGATCATTACCAATCCCTATATGAAAAACGGCGTCCGGCCGCATTACCGCCTGTTTGCGCAGGGGATGCATGAGGTGCTGGGCTTGAATTATATCAATGGAGACCTATATGCAGTACAACGGTCGGAGCTTACGCGTTTACGTGACCTGGACGGCGACGGGGAAGCAGATGAATACGAAACAGTGTACTCCTGGCCGTTAGCAGCCAATTACCATGAGTTTTCCTATGGCCCGGTATTGGACAGGGACGGGAATATGGTACTTACCCTGAATCTTGGTTGGGTGGTAGATCATGGGGAAAGCTTATCCAAATGGCATGGATGGATGATAAAGATCACGCCCGACGGAAAAATGAAACCCTTTGCTGCCGGTATGCGCTCACCTGCTGCTTTTGCGGTTAACGATAAGGGGGATATTTTTTATGCCGAAAACCAGGGCGACTGGGTAGGTTCGGGTAGCATTACCCATGTGGCCGAAGGCGATTTTGTTGGCAACCCGGCAAGCCTCGTATGGTCGCACCTGCCCGGATCTACGGTTAAACTTAAGAGAGAAGACATTCCGGATACGGGCGAGCCCAAATACGATGTAGCCAGGCGTGTACCTGGACTAAAGCCGCCATCGGTATGGTTCCCGCATACGGTCATGGGTGTTTCAACCGCGGGCATTCTCAATTACGATGTAAAGGGAGAGATGGGACCTTTTGAAGGTCAGCTGTTTGTTGGCGACCAGGGTCAAAGTAAAATCATGCGGGTATACCTGGAGCAGGTAAAAGGTGTTTACCAGGGCATCGTATTTCCTTTCCGGGAAGGTTTTTCTTCAGGCATCCTCCGGCTCAACTGGGGGTCAGACGGCAGCATGTTCGTGGGCATGACATCACGCGGGTGGGGTTCTACAGGCAGGGCGCCTTATGGCTTACAACGGATGGTATGGAATGGAAAAACTGCTTTTGAAATGAAGGCAGTGCAGGCCAAACCCGATGGATTTGAAATTGAATTCACCCAACCGGTTGACGAACGGTCGGCCCGCAATGCGGCATCTTACCGGATATCAAGCTTTACCTATAAGTACCATCACAATTACGGCAGTCCGGTTATCAACCAGGGAAGTTGCCCCATTAAAGCGATAGCGGTTTCGCCCGACCGGTTAAAAGTACGGCTGGTGGTAGATAGCTTAAGGCTGGGGTATATTCATGAAATAAAAGCGGAAGGTGTGCTTTCTGCAGAGCGCAATACATTGTTGCATGATTTTGGGTTTTATACACTCAATCAACTGCCTGATGGCGACAAGTTGGTGATCACGGCAGAGAACAGGGTCAATCTAACCGCACCTCAGCACGGGCACAGCATGCAGCACGAAACGGCAAAAGCCCCGGTGGCCGCATCAAAAGCTGTTGATATTAAACACAACACGAAGCAGCCTGCTGCCTGGACAAAAGGACCCGACCACAGCATCGTTATAGCCACCAAACCCGGTTTAAAATTTGATGTGGAAATGATCACCGTTAAAGCGGGCTCAAAAATAAAGCTGCTGTTCAACAATAACGATGATATGTTGCACAACCTGGTGATCACCAGGCCAGGCGCTGCCGACAATGTGGGAGAAGCCGCGACCAAATTGGGTTTGAACGGCGAGAAATCGGGTTTTGTGCCTGCCGGCCCGAATATATTGTTTCATACCAGGTTGCTGGGGCCTACAGAAAAAGAAACTATTTATTTTACTGCACCCGCACAGCCCGGCGACTACCAGTACGTATGCACTTACCCGGGGCATTATGTAGTGATGCGGGGGGTGTTAAGGGTGACGAAGTAAGATTGTAAGATGGTAAGATTGTAAAATGGCAAGATTGTAAGATGCCAAGATTGTAAAATGGTAAGAGGGGTAAGAGGTTAAAACATTGCATATGCTTTATGCTTTTACGGCCTTGCGTTTTTTACAATCTTACCATCTTACGGTATTACCATCTTACGGTATTACAATCTTACGGTATTACAATCTTACGGTATTACAATCTTACAGTCTTATATATCAAAACCGCGTATATGAAAAAACTTGGAAAAAGAATATTATTACTTACCGCAAGTCTGTGCACATTATTTATGCTGCAAAACAGTGCGCAACCACAAAAGGGAAAAATTAAGCTGCTCATCATTGACGGCCAGAATAACCACGGCAACTGGCCGCAAACCACG
>NZ_DAOMOZ010000207.1:0-8386 GCF_035444585.1 Agriterribacter sp. | reverse complement strand
TCGCCCACAACAATTACATCAATATTCGGATGATTGGAATATTCGAGTATGGCAGGGATGCTGCACGATACAAAAGTAGCCCTCAACTGCATCGGTAATATTCTCGCCAGCTCCACAATAGTGGTTCCGCCGGTGGTTAAAATAAACATGCCGTCCTGTATAAGGCTAAGCGCTTTTGTGGCAATAATTTTTTTATGCGTATGAGAATATATTTTTTCTGATGGATACCCCACATGACTGAACGAGCAGGACAATGCCCCACCATGTACTTTTATGATCTTACCCTCATCGGATAATTCCTGGAGGTCTCGCCGGATGGTATCTTCCGATACTTTCATTTCTTCACTTAAACCGGATGAAAGCACTTTATTGTGAATATTAACCTGGTGAAGGATAAAAGCCTGTCGTTCGCGCTTGAGCATCGTTAGAGTTGTTTATTTCAAAAGTAATAGAAATAAATACAAAAAATCTCAAATCAAAATCTTAAATTGGTCTCTCACATATCCTTTTGGTTATCTGCCTTACAACCAATAATTTTGCTCTCCTCAAACCAAGAAAATAAGATGGCAAACCGTGTTATACAATTTCGTGAAGCTTTACGGGAAGCGATGAGCGAAGAAATGCGCCGTGACGAAAGGGTCTTTTTAATGGGAGAAGAAGTAGCAGAATACAATGGTGCTTATAAAGTAAGCCAGGGTATGCTTGATGAATTTGGCCCGAAAAGGGTGATTGATACCCCCATTTCAGAGCTCGGCTTTACCGGTGTGGCCGTTGGAGCAGCGCAGAACGGGCTTCGCCCGATCGTTGAATATATGACCTGGAATTTTGCGGTATTGCCACTTGACCAGGTTTTAAACACGGCTTCCAAAATGTTGGCTATGAGCGGAGGACAGGTAGGTTGCCCTATTGTTTTTCGCGGGCCCAACGGCTCCGCCGGCCAGTTGGGCGCCCAGCACTCCACTGCATTTGAAAGTTTGTATGCCAATATACCGGGACTGAAAGTGATCTCTGTTTCAAACCCTTATGATGCCAAAGGACTGCTGAAAAGCGCTATAAGAGATGACGACCCCGTTATTTTTATGGAAAGTGAAGTTATGTACGGCGAAAAAGGTGAAGTCCCCGAAGAAGAATACCTGATACCGATCGGTAAAGCTGATATCAAGCGTGCCGGAACAGATGTTACCATTGTTTCTTTCAATAAAATGATGAAAGTTGCACTTGGAGCTGCAGAGGAACTGGCAAAAGAAAATATCAGTGCGGAAGTAATTGACCTGCGCACCATCCGCCCGTTAGACTGGCACACCGTTTTTGAATCGGTGAAAAAAACCAACCGCCTGGTAATTGTGGAAGAGCAGTGGCCCTTCGCTTCCGTATCGTCCGAACTGGCCTACCGCATACAAAAAGAAGCATTTGATTACCTTGATGCGCCTGTTCGCAGGATAACAAGCGCCGATGCGCCCATGCACTATGCGCCGAACCTGGTGGCTGCTTACCTGCCCGATATTCCCCGCACGGTAAAGCTGGTAAAAGAAGTCATGTATATTAAAAATTAACAGCTTTTCTGGATCCAGAAAACATATTATCCCGGAGTTCAGCGCTCCGGGATTTTTTTTGAATAATTTTGATACCGCAATGAAAAAAATTATATACCTCATTTTCCTGGTTATATCGCAACCTGTTATTGCACAGCAAAGAGAGCCGCTTACAAAATCTGATACCATTCCGTTAATGACAGAAGTAGTGATCAAGGGTTTTGAATCAGAAAGGCGGCTTCTGGAAACCCCTGTATCAGCGGGAATTGTTGGCCGGAGGGACATGCAAAGATTCTCTAATGCATCGCTGGTGCCTGCAATAAACATTGTTCCGGGCGTTAGAATGGAAGAACGGTCGCCCGGCAGCTACCGTTTAAGCATCAGGGGCAGCCTGTTGCGTTCACCCTTTGGTGTGCGCAATGTAAAAGTGTACTGGAATGATATTCCTTTTACTGATGCCGGTGGAAATACATACTTCAACCTGGCAGACCAGAACAGCATCAGGCAAATTGAAATATTGAAAGGACCTGCAGGAAGCATATATGGCGCCAATACCGGAGGGGTGGTTATACTTCATCCGGATGAACTGCCGCTGCAGGAAAATATTGTTCAAAAGCATCATTTCCGGGCCCAGGTCAATGGTGGCTCATACGGCTCGTTTGGCGAAAATGTACAATGGCAGTACCAGGATAAAAACCTCAGCTCATCGCTCACCCAAAGTCACCTGCAGTCCGACGGGTACAGGCAAAACACCCGTTTGCGCAGGGATGTACTGCAATGGAACGGGGCGGCACAGTTATCTGAAAAGGATAAGCTCGACTGGATTTTGATGTATGCAGATATGTATTACCAAACACCGGGCGGATTGACCCTGCAGCAAATGCAGGCAGATCCGAGGCAAGCCAGGCCGGCCACTCCTGCTGCGCCTGGCGCTGCAGAACAAAAGGCTGCCATTTACAACAAAACACCCTTTGCGGGACTGAGCAACCGGTACAGTTTCAACGAGCACTGGAGCAATGTTACTTCCGTGATGCTGGCTTACACTGATTTTAAAAATCCCTTTATTACCAATTATGAAGCAAGAAAAGAATCCAATGCAGGCTTACGTACCAAAATGGTATATCATACTGTTACCGGTAAACATGACCTGAAGTTTATTGCGGGCATGGAATGGCTGTATAATTATTCTGCCATCAATAATTATGGTAACCGCCTGGGCAATGCGGATACCATTCAGTTCAAAGACAAAATTTGGGCAAGACAAATATTGCCTTTTTTACAGGGCGAATGGTGGGCCGGTAAAAAATTCCAGTTGCAGGCAGGATTAGGTACCAATTTTTTTGTTTACCACTACCAGCGCCTAACCGATCCGGATGATTCGAAAAAGAAAAAGAAATTAAACGAACAGTTGCTGCCACGGCTGGCTGCTTTGTATCGTGTTACAGACAATATCTCCCTGTATGCATCCGTGAGTAAAGGGTTTTCACCTCCGGCCATAGCGGAAGTAAGACCGTCGGAAGGAAGCTTTTACAGCGATCTGCAACCCGAATATGGCTGGAACCGCGAAATAGGGATCCGGGGAAAAGTTTGGAAGAATCGTTTGTTGTTTGATATTACAGCCTACCGGTTTAAACTGCAGGACGCTATTGTAAGAAGGATCAATAATACAGGCGCGGAATATTTTGTAAATGCCGGCGGAACCGATCAAAAGGGAATGGAAGCATTTGCCGAATATATCCTGGCGCAAAACAACACTGCGTTCATACACACCGCAAAGCTCTGGGCGAGCATTACACTGAATGATTTTACTTTTACAGACTATTTCATTGATGATAAAGATTATTCGGGGAACGCCCTGACAGGTGTGGCAAAAACGATCTGGTCGGGAGGGTTTGATATGAGCACTGCACCCGGAATGTATTTAAATACCTCATTTACCCAAACTTCAAAGCTTCCTTTAAACGATGCCAATGGCTTTTATGCCCCCTCTTACCAGGTGCTGCTGGCCAGACTGGGCTGGAAAAAAGAATTCAATGCATTTTCTATTGAACTTTTTACGGGAACAGACAATGCATTGAACCAGTTGTACAGTTTGGGGAACGATATTAATGCTTTCGGCAACAGATATTACAATCCTGCTCCCGCCAGAAACTATTACGGGGGGCTGATCGTAAATCTGTAGTAAAATTTAAAATATAGAAGCTAAAGAAGATACGCCTACTGCAAAAAGATAACACAATCCCATACAAAAAGCAGCTAACAAACCCAGTTTAGTGACCAGTTTCCAGGTAGGAACTTCTAAGGCATGGTTGGCTTTAAACGCTTGAGTTTTCATGGATAATCAATTTTTAGTTTTACAGGATATTTAATTAACGCAAATGTAGCTGTGAATGGTATGAAGTGCAAGGGTTTTAAAGAAAAATATAAAATGTTTTATTGAATTTTAGCATTTGATAAGGGAAGTGGATGGTGAGAAGTGAGAGGTGAAAGCGTACCTTCCTTTTACCACATACCCTATACCCTATGCCTTATTCCTCACACCCCATACCTGTTACCTAAAACCCGAAGCCGCCCCCTGCAACATGCAACTTGGAACCTGAAACCCTGAACCTTGCAACCCGAACCCCCGAAACCTCCTATAATTCCTTATTTTTGAGCACTTATAAAAGAATCAATTAAAAGTCATTCTAAACTATGTCGAACATTCTGATCATTGATGATGAAAAAGCGATACGTAAAACTTTGGGAGAGATACTTTCTTACGAGGGATATAAAATAGATGAAGCCGGCGACGGCGAAGAAGGACTGAAAAGGTTCAAAGAAAAAAGTTACGATGTAGTGCTTTGCGATATTAAAATGCCAAAGATAGACGGCATCGAATTCCTGGATAAAGCCAGCGAAATAAACCCGGATGTACCCATTATTATGATATCGGGGCATGGCACCATTGAAACAGCGGTGGAGGCAGTAAAAAAAGGAGCATACGATTATGTTTCAAAACCGCCCGACCTGAACAGGCTGCTCATCACCATTCGCAATGCGATGGATAAAACCGACCTGGTTACCGAAACCAAAGTGCTTCGCCGGAAGGTAATCAAGGTAGAGGAAATGATCGGGGAATCGGCGCCTATCCTGAAGATCAAAGAAACAATTGATAAAGTGGCACCCACAGATGCGAGGATAATGATCATGGGTGAAAATGGTGTGGGTAAAGAACTGGTGGCACGCTGGATACACGAAAAAAGCAGCCGCAATAAAAATCCCCTCATTGAAGTGAACTGCGCCGCTATTCCCGGCGAGCTCATTGAAAGTGAATTATTCGGGCACGAAAAAGGCTCCTTCACTTCGGCTGTAAAACAACGCATAGGCAAGTTCGAGCAGGCACATGGCGGCACGCTGTTCCTTGATGAAATCGGCGACATGAGCCTGAATGCGCAGGCTAAAGTGTTACGAGCGTTGCAGGAAGGAAAAATAACAAGGGTAGGCGGGGATAAAGATATTACGGTAGATGTAAGGGTTGTTGCCGCTACCAATAAAGACCTGCTGCATGAGGTAGATGAGAAACATTTTCGCCTCGATCTTTACCATCGCTTAAGTGTGATTATCATACATGTCCCGTCTCTTAACGACAGGAAAGATGATATTCCGCTGCTGGTAGAAAAATTTCTTGCGGATATATGCGCCGATTACGGTATTGCCCCAAAAGATATAAACGATGATGCATTAAAAGCACTGCAGGAAAACAACTGGACCGGCAATATACGCGAATTAAGAAATGTAGTGGAAAGGCTCGTCATCCTTTCCGGTAAAAATATTACCCTGGAAGATGTATACAGCTACGTTTTCCCTGCCAGGTAAGTCGTATTTTGAAAAAGGTATATTGCATATGCGGCCTGGGCTCCGATGAAAGGATCTTCAGTAAACTGGATTGGGGCGATAAAAACGTGCAGTATTTGCATTGGCTGATGCCCCTGCGCGGAGAAGCGCTTACCGATTATGCCCGGCGCATGAGTGAAAAGATCACAGAAAAAGATGCCATACTGGTTGGGGTTTCCTTTGGAGGGATTTTAAGCATAGAGATCGCCAGGCTGATGGATATTCAAAAAGTAATTCTCATCAGCAGTGTAAAAACGCATCACGAAATGCCACGGTGGATGAGGGCTTCCGGCAAATTAAGCCTCGATGCCATCATTCCCAAAGGCCGCCTTCATAGCGTTCGGCCTTTAAAGTTATTTTCACCCCTTGAAAATTATTTTTTGGGCGCGGTAACAGAAGAAGAAAAGAAACTGGCCCACGAATACAGGAAAAATATAGATCCCGGTTACCTGAAATGGGCCATTCACCAGGTATTGAACTGGAAAAACGAATGGGTGCCCCCCAACCTGTTCCATTTACATGGCGCCAACGACAAAATATTTCCATGCGCCCTGGTTCACCCAACGCATACCATAGCATCGGCCGGGCATTTTTTGGTATTCCAGCATCCTGAAGAAGTGTCTGATATTTTGAATGATATTATTTAATCGCGGCAAAATAGCTGTCAGGCTTTATTTAACAAAAAGGGTATTCCCCCGATGTAACATTTCAGTATAGAGAGCGACATATCTCTATAATCAGCTATTTATGCTATTTTTGGCAACTTCATAAAAACAGATTACATGAGTTTAGGCTGGATCCTTTTTATTTTGGCAACGATCGGTTCTCTTATTGGTTTGTATGGCATGTTTAAGAAAGCGGGAATTGAGCCCTGGAAAGCATTGATCCCATTCTACAACACCTGGTGCATGGTAGAAAAAATGCCTTTGAAAAGATATTGGTTCTTTTTGCAGTTCATACCCATCGTTGGGCAATTCATCACCATCTGGATATTCATCCGCTTTGTAGAGCATTTCGGCCGCTTTTCACTGTTGCATCACACCGCAACCGTGCTTGTTCCTTTTATATATTTACCTTACCTCGGGTATTCAAAAAACGAAAGGTATGCCGGCAATGCCGTAGTAAAGAACTACAAGAAATCTTCTGCAAGGGAATGGATTGACGCCGGTGTTTTTGCAGTAGTAGCAGCCACGATCATACGCACGTTCATTTTTGAAGCTTATGTTATCCCAACCGGCAGCATGGAAAAAACCCTGTTGGTAAATGACTTTTTGTTCGTGAGCAAGATGAGCTACGGCCCGCGGCTTCCCAATACCCCGCTTGCTATTCCTTTTGTACATCATACGGCACCCATAACAGGCGGCAAATCTTATTTAGAGTGGATCAAGCTGCCTTATAAACGCTTATGGACAACCCCGGTAAAACGCAATGACGTGGTGGTGTTCAATTACCCCGTTGGGGATACCGTAATAGGCGAGTACCAGTCGAACCTCAATTATTATGATGTGCTCCGTGACCAGTATGGAGGCGACCGGGAAGCATTGCTTCAGAGAGATGATATAATAGTAAGACCTGTAGATAAAAGAGAAAATTTTATAAAACGCTGCGTAGGCATTCCGGGGGATACCCTGCAGCTAAAAGAGGGAATTTTGTGGGTAAACGGTAAACCCGGGTATGTGCCTGAAGCTTCCGCAACCTTTTACAGCGTGCAAACCAAAGGACAGTATTTTGATGAAGATGTGCTGAAAGAAGATTTTAATGTAGAAACCGACCCCGAAAGGCAGCAATTGCTGGTAGGCAATGATATGAATTACATGATTGATCTTAGCGCCGAAGAAGCAGAGCGGATGAAAAAGCTGCCTTATGTACAAAGCGTTATAAAAGATGTAAAACAATTTAACCCAAATGTGTTCCCCAATGATACAGCCCATTACCAATGGAGCGAAGATTTTTACGGGCCGATATGGATCCCCAAAAAAGGAGCTACGATCACACTTACACCGGAAAACATTGCTTTTTACAGGAGGATCATCGCGGTATACGAACACAATACATTAGAAGAAAAAGACGGGCAATTCATCATCAATGGTAAGCCAGCCGACCAGTACACTTTTAAGATGGATTATTTCTGGATGATGGGAGATAACCGCCACAATTCGCAGGACTCCAGATTTTGGGGTTATGTGCCTGAAGACCATGTGGTAGGAAAAGCATCCCTCATTTGGTTCAGTTGGGATGGCGGCCCCAGGTGGAAGCGGTTGTTTAAGGCAATAAAATAGTGATAAGTGATAAGTGGTAAGTGGTAAGGCACAATGAATCATCTGACTAAAAATAACCTTCAGTTGAAAAAAGAGCGGATTTCTTTTTCTTACGAAGTATTGGATGCTGCTGAGTTGCTGCCCCAGGCCGACCGGGATCTGTTCAAAAAAGCCAGGGAAGTAACCCGGCTGGCTTATGCACCCTATTCCCGGTTTTTTGTAGGCGCTGCTGCTGTATTGCAAAACGGGAAGGTGGTCACCGGAACCAACCAGGAGAATGCATCCTTCCCGGCAGGGATATGTGCCGAAAGAGTTTTGCTGTCTGCCGCCGACTCCCTATACCCCGGCATACCGGTGCTTACCCTCGCCATCAGCTATTTCAATAAAAACAATGGTAAAAGCGGGCGTCCTCTGGCGCCATGCGGCATTTGCAGGCAAAGCCTGCTGGAGTATGAAATGCGCCAGCAGCAACCCATCCGCTTATTATTAGGAGGAATGGAAGGAAAAATATTTGTTATTGACGATGTTAAGGCCCTGTTGCCTTTATACTTTTCAGGATCCGATATGACCTGAAGCTCACTTTTCTATGCACCTCACTCCTCGCCTCGTGTAACGACAAAAACGATCCCGACTTTCACCTCTCTCCTCTCACTTCTCACTACTCACTTGTGCGTGCCTAAAATAGGTTGACATTTTTTTTAAATTATTCAAAAAGATCAA
>NZ_DAOMOZ010000206.1:0-8451 GCF_035444585.1 Agriterribacter sp. | reverse complement strand
TGAAAGTTCCTGAGGTAAGCTGTTAGAAAGGTTAGCTTACCTCACTTGTAAACTTAAACATGGTAAAAATATGAAAAAAAGGCTACAAAGCCGGATGCATGCCTGCGCATCCGTGCTCACGAAAATTGTATTGCTTATGAAACTGGCTGTGATCATTATTCTTTCCACCTGCCTGCAGGTTTCAGCAAACAGCTATTCGCAGGAAACCAAACTAACACTCAACCTTAAAAAGGTTACGATCAGCAGCGCACTGAGAACGATTGAAAGCAAAACCGATTATAAGTTCGTGTATTCCAGCAACTTTTTCCCGTCGGAACTAAAGATAGACGTGCAGGTAAAGAATACACCGGTACCGGAAATATTGGTATTGATCCTTGAAAAGACCGGTTTCACTTTCAAAAAAATAGACGATGACCTCATTGTTATTACAAGCAACCAGCCGGTACTGGATCAAATTACAATCAGAGGCAGGGTTACGGATGCAGATAACGCACCGCTGCAGGGCGTAACGGTAGCCGTGGAGAACAGCAATGTACAGACCGCCACCAACAGCAGGGGCGAGTTTGTGATCAACGCACCAGAAAATGGCGCATTGATCTTTACTTCTGTAGGATACATTACGGAAAGGGTAGCCATAAACAACCGGCAGGAAATCACTGTTGTGCTAACGGCCACCAGCCGGGGTTTAGACGAGGTGGTAGTAATAGGCTACGGGCAGCGGAAGAAAAAAGACGTTACCGGCGCACTGTCTACCATTTCTTCCGAAGACATTTCCAAAAGCACTGCCATGACCCCCGAACTGGCTCTCCAGGGTAATGCCCCCGGGGTGTTTGTAGAATCGGGTGGCGGTGAGCCCAATGCCCGGCCTAAAGTGCGTATAAGAGGCGTGAACACCTTTGGCTATGCGGAGCCCCTGTACGTTGTAGACGGCGTTCCCATTTACGAAGGCGGTGCGGGAGCAACGGAAGGCGCCATAGGAGATATAAGATCTCCCATCAATATCTTTTCAAAGATCAATGCGGCCGATATTGAATCCATTTCGGTGCTCAAAGATGCTTCTGCCGCTGCTATTTACGGCGTACGCGCTTCCAACGGTGTAATTCTCATTACCACCAAAAAAGGCAAATCGGGCAAACCCAGAATAGAATTTTCAGCCTCCTATGCTATGCAAAATATAGCAAAAACAATTCCCGTACTCAATACCCAGCAGTATATGGGTCTTGTAAAAGAAGCCTATAACAATAATCCGGACGCGGGAGTTTCCTTCGGAGAAAAATTTGGGCCTTTATATACCGAAGGCAATGCAGCCTATGTTGGCAACGGTGCTACCTACGACTGGGTAGATGAATTGAAAAATAAGAATGCGCCCATCCAGGATTACAATGCGCGTGTATCGGGCGGAACGGAAAGCTTTAATTATTACTTCTCCGCAGGATATCAAAAGACGGAAAGCCCGCTCAAAGCGAATAATATGGAGCGGTATTCGGTAGCATTAAATATTGATTCCCGCATCTCAAAATATATAGAGGCGGGCATGACGGTAAGACTGATCCAGCAAAGGGGACTGACCAATACGCAGGCAGATATGGGTACCATGATGTCTACCATACCCTTTCAACCCATCTATGATCCCGCCGGGCCTTATGGCTTTGTACCCGCAACAGCAGGCAGCTTTGAGCCTAACCCCGATTATGATCCTAATTTACTGAACCCCGGGGCACCTTATAATTTTGTTAGCGGGGATCCCCGGCTGCTGTGGGGTCAGCAGACAAGGTTTAATGTTTTCGCCTTCCAACATTTGAACAGCACGAAGTATGAACTGTACGATATTATAGGAAATGCATTTGTGCAAATACAACCGGTTACAGGATTAAAAATCAAAGGCGCCCTTGGAGGTGAATATTATTTCAACCTGCGCAGATCGTGGGGAAACTATGATGAGTGGATGTTTTCACAAACTCCGGGCAATCCTTACGCCGGCCAGGATGGTAACGCCAAAGGAAGATATGGTGAAAGACAGGGGCGCACACATAATCTCAATAAAGAGCTGACCGTTAATTATAATCACACCTTTTTCAACGACCATAATATAGATGTGCTGCTGGGCACTTCGGAACAATTTGGAAGATGGTATACAACCGACCTGAGCGGTAATGTTAACTATGCTGACCCTCAGTACAGGAACATTGCCAATATTCCACCTTATACCCAGGGCTTCGCCAATATTATCCAGGAAGATGCGCTGATCGGTTATTACGGACGAATAAGCTATAAGTATAAGGATAAATATTACGTAGACGGCACTATACGTAAAGACGGCTCATCGAGGTTAGCTCCGGGGCATAAGTGGGACCAGTTTTCATCTTTTGCCCTTGCATGGCGTATTAGTGCGGAACCCTTTTTCCCTGTAACTACTTTTATTAATGATCTGAAGATCAGGGGCGGCTGGGGTAAATTGGGCAACTACCAGTCTGCCGCTTATTATGCGTTTCTTTCCACCATATCGCTCACACCCGACTATTCAATAGGTTCCGGCAACGGGGATGGCTATGGTACCCAGGTGCAGGGAGCGGCCTTACCTAATTTTGCCAACACTACCCTTACCTGGGAAAAATTAAAAACAACCAGTATAGGATTAGACGCCGTGCTTTTCAACAACCAGGTGAGCTTTACAGCAGAATACTACAACAAATCAACCTATGATATCATACAGTCGGTATCACTGCCGCCCAATACAGGTATACAGGCGCCGGCCGATCTCAACATAGGTGAGGTGAGAAATACGGGGCTCGAATTCCAGGTAGGCTATAATACCAGCTTTGGACCGGTAGGATTCAATGCTTCAGCAAATTTAACCACCGTGAAGAACAGGGTAACCAAACTGTATGGCGGTAACCCTTTAGGCGGCGAAACCAACAGGATTGAAGAGGGATACTCCATGTTCTATTTGTGGGGATACAAAACCGGGGGTATTTTTCAATCACAGTCGGAAATTGACGCGTGGCGCCAGGAGTATGCAGATGTGAACGTTGGTCAGGATCCCGACAATGCAACCGCAGGATATATATATAAACCCGGCGATGCCTACTTCCGGGATGTATATGGAAATCCTAAAGATCAAACCGAGCGGTACAGCCAAACACCAGACGGCCGCATTAACGGCAATGACCGTACCTACCTTGGCAAAACCATTCCGGGCTATTATTATGGCTTTAACATAGGAGCCAGCTTTAAAGGATTGGACATAAATGTATTTTTCCAGGGTGTTGGCGACGTTCAAAAATACAACGCGGTAAGGGAAGGCATGGAAGCCATGAGCGGGCTGGCCAACCAGTGGGCTACCACATTGAACAGGTGGACAGCCGATAATCCTTCTGCTGCAATGCCAAGAGCCGTATATGGCGATCCGGCACAATCGCTGAGGTACTCCGACCGGTTCGTGGAAAACGCAGGATACCTGCGCTTAAAGAATATACAACTGGGCTATGCTTTGCCTGCTGCTTTCTTAAACAGAGCAGGGTTTATACAAAGCATCCGGGTATATGCGGCAGCCATCAACCTGTTTACCGTTACGGATTATACAGGACTTGACCCGGAAAATGATCTTATACCGCCTACCCGGCAGATTCAGTTTGGCATCAATGCCAGTTTCTAATTCTAAAATCTTAAAACAATGAAAATCTTTATAAAAAATATATCGGCGCTGATGATCATCTCAGCAATTGTGTCGTTCTACTCCGGCTGCAACCGGTCGCACCTCGATCTTTTACCGCACGGGCCTACGGAAGAGTCGTACTTTACGGAAGAAAATGATTTTGCCAAAGGCGTGCTTGGCGTATATGCCAAAATAAATGATGTATACTGGTACAGGGGTAACCCCTACATGTGTACTATGCCTATTTATTTGCTGCCGGGCGATGACATTACTACCAATGAAGCAAACGAAGAGTTTGAGATCTTCGGTAGCCTGCAGCCCAGCACAGAAAGAGTAACTTATTTTTATACCGTATGGTACCAGCTTATTGCAAGGGCAAACACGTTGCTGGAAAAGATAGAAGAAGAGAATGGCGTATACAAAACAGCCAACCTTAAAGACTACAATAAAGGCGAAGCTTTGTTTTTGCGCGGGTATGCATTTTATAACCTGTGGAACTATTTTGGTACAGCCCCATTAACGATCGAACGTGTAAAAACGCCGGAACAGTTTACGCCACCCGGTACAACCGGCACACAATTGCTTGACCAGGCGATACTGGACTTTACCGAAGCTGCTTCGTTATTACCGGCATCGTGGGACGCCGCCAACAGAGGGCGGGTTACAAAAAATGCAGCATTGGGTATGATGGGAAAATCGCTCGTATTCAGGGCCTCTGCTACCAATAACACATCTGATTACAGCGCTGCAATTGCAGCATTGAACGGCATTTCCGGCGCAGCCCTTACAGCAGATTTCACCGATAACTTTGCATGGGATACCGAAAACAACGAAGAGTCTTTATTTGAATACCAGGCAACACAGGCTTTTTCGGTGGATAATGTATGGCTTGAAAATGATTTTGATAATGCCGTAGGTAACCTCTCTGTTTTTTACAGCTTTTACAGCGTAGGCAATGCCAATATATGGGACAAGTCGCCATTTTATGCCACCACGAAGCTGGTAAACGCATTTGAACCGGATGATCCAAGAAGAGACCTGACCTTAAACGCTGCAACCCACGAGGTAAAAAAATATGTAACGAGGGATAAATTGAACCAGGTTAGCGTGGGTTCGGTAAACAACCCAAGGATACTTCGGTATGCCGATGTATTGCTATTGAAAGCAGAAGCCACGCTCCAATCCGGCGGATCAACAGCAGAAGCTATCGGTTATATCAATGAAGTGAGAACAAGGGCCCGGAACATGGTTCCCGGGGGCACTTCACCCGCCAATTATGCAACTGCAGAAACAGATAAGACCACCATTATGAACTGGATAATGAGTGAAAGATTCATTGAGCTTGCAGGTGAAGGGCAACGATGGTTCGATATAAGAAGATGGCAGATGCAGGGCATTATAACCCTGGATAATGCATTCTTCAGTTCCAATACATCCACCATGTCATTCCAGGTGTCGAAGCATTTATTGTTTCCAATACCCAGCAGTGAAATTGATGTAAACCCGAATGTTCCGCAAAATGCGGGCTATTAATAACATGAAAGCATACCTGCTCTGCAATTTTGTATTCCTTTTTTGTCTGCCTATACCGGGCTGTTCAAAAAAAACGGGCATTCATGCTGCTAATCATTCCCCTGTTGCCATTATCAGGTCGAATCTCGTTAAGATCAATCCCTTCACGTATCATTTTGAAGTGGACGCCAGCGACCAGGAGTTTGACCACCTTACCTATACCTGGGATTTTGGAGATGGTACTGTAAAACAGGGAAACGCCGGCGAAACCTATTCTTACGATGAAAGAAAAAGCTATATCGTTAAAGTAAAAGTAAGCGACGGAAAATCTAACCCCGTTGAAGTGAGAGATACCATAAATACACAAGTAGCTACCGTTACGGCCGATAACGCCACTACATTCCAGGTGATGGAAGGGTTTGGCGGATTTGGACTGCAAAGGGAAGGCTGGTCGTCCGGCCCTTTTACAAGCGCCCCGTTTGTGAATACATTGATCAATGACCTGGGGCTTACCATCCTGCGGTTGAATATCCCTTCCAATTTTGAAGTTGAAAACGATAATGACGACCCTTTCGTTACCGATCTTACCCGATTTAATATCAACAGCAATACACCCGGGCATGACGATAAGCTGGCCGACCATATTCAGTATCTCAAAGACATGAAAGCAGCCGGGCTGCAGAAAGTGATCGCTTCTGTGTGGACGCCGCCTGTATGGATGAAATACAATAATAAAGTAGGCAACGGTACCACCGATCAAAACGACGCGCCGCCTTATACAACGAACCCCGGCAACAGCACCAACCAGCTAAAAACGGGTATGTACGATGAGTTTGCCGAATATTGCGTTGCCTACATTAAAACCATAAAGCAGCTTACAGGCTTTGACATATACGCACTGAGCATCCAAAACGAGCCCCGCTTCTCGCAATTCTATACTTCCTGCGTATACAACGGCGAAGCGCTGCGCGATGTACTAAAGGTGGTGGGTAAGCGCTTTGAGGATGAAAATATTACCACAAAATTATTCGTACCGGAAGACGTGGGATGGTTTGATGGCATTAAAAGCCTGGTGGATCCTATCATGGCAGATGCAGACGCCCGCCAATACGTTGATATGCTGGCGGTGCACGGCTATGCAACCGATGGCGTAAACCCCGGCTCTGCAGATGCAAAAACCTGGGAAAACATGTATAACTGGGGGGCACCTTATAATATACCCCTGTGGATGACTGAAACTTCGGGGTATGAAAATACCATGGATGGCGCCATTGCGCTCAGCAGGGCCATGTATATTGCTTTACGCTACGGAAATGTTTCAGCATGGCTGTTCTGGTCGCTCAGCACCACACAGTTAGATGCCTATTCGCTGATGAGCGCAGCAGGTGAAAAGAGCAAACGGTATTTCGTTTCTAAAAATTTCTACAAATATATCAGACCTGGTGCAAGACGATTTAAAATAACATCGGACGACGAACACCTGTTGCCGCTGGCTTTTTACAATGCCGGTGATCAGTCGTCTGCCCTTATTTTCATTAACGACGCATCAACAGGAAAAGCTTTTCGTTTAGCCGGTACCGGTATAGCGTCCCGTTATACAGCGGTGGTTACCAGCAGCAGCGACAACTGCAAAGAGCTGGGAGAAATAAACGGCACAGACGCGATACTGATCCCCGGCAAAGCCGTGCTTACCTTATACAGGAAAAATTAAAAAGGGAACGCTGCGGGAAAATTCTCCTCCACAATATGGCTCATTATTCTGCCAACAGATCCTTATAGCTGATCAATTGTATGTTTTTCTTTTTGATGAGTGCCATGATCTCCGCGTCTGTCCATATATCCACTACCCCCTGGCGGTCCATGGCTACATCTTCGTAGCCGATATGATGTATGGCCCGCATTTCCGGCGTATCGAATGCCGGATGATCTACAAATAAATAGGTGTTGCCTGCTTCCAGCGTTTGCAGCATGGCAATGAAAGCCTTCTTTTTTCCCGCCGGGGTTTTGCTTGCGCCCTTATAGCTAACGCTCTTTACTCCCCTTGCCGGAAGATCAATATCAATATTATACTCCTTTGCCAGCCTTTTGGTGAGCGCAGCTACTTCCTCATTCAGATGTGTACAACCCATATGTCCGGAAACATGGCTGATGCGGGGTATTTTTTTGAGCGCCAGCTCTATCTGTGCCCTGAACTCCTTTTCCACATCTTCTATCTTCCACTTATGCTGAAGCAAAGCACGGTTGGGGTAATCTTTGTTGGGCCATATCATGGGATAAAAATACCCGTCATCGTCTTTAAGACTGGGACAATCGGATAGCGGGCGCCATTTAACATTATCCCACTCACTGGTTAATGTGAGATGAATGCCCACGTCCACGCCGGGATTGTCCTTCAGCAATTGCACGGCTTCCGGGAACCAGGGCGAGGGCACCAGCACTTCAACAGAACGTACGATCCCTTCTTTATATGTTTTAACGGCCGCAAGGTTACCGCTGTGCGAAAAACCCATATCATCCCCACGCACTATTAAACGTGCAGGGCTGTGCTGCGCATAAAGCACGATCGTGCTGCATAAAAGCGTAACCAACAGGCAATATCTCATGTATATAAAGTTTACCGGAAGCTACGCAAATTAATCCGATGTAGTATTGCAAATGGATACGCGGGGTGCATTCTAAATTGTCGCTGGCTGGTGAGGATGCCAGCCAGGGCGGCCTGCCGTGTTGCATCCCTACGGGATTAGCTGGCACCCGTGTCGGAGTTGCTGTTACCGATCTTTCATCCCTGCGGGATTTTTAATGCTTCCGGTCTTATATTTTCAGCTCTTGTTTTCTTTTGTTGCATCCCAAAGGGATTAGCTGACACCTCGCGTTAGAATCACTCTTACCGATCTGTCATCCCTGCAGGATTTCCATGCTTCCATTTTTTCTTTTTCAGCTCTTTATGTTTTCTTTGTTGCATCCCTATGGGATTAGCCGGTGCCCGCGTTAGAGTCATTGTTACCGATTTGTCGTCCCTACGGGATTTTTAATGCTTCCGGTCTTATATTTTCAGCTCTTGTTTTCTTTTGTTGCATCCCAAAGGGGTTAACTGACACCTCCCGTTAGAATCACTCTTACCGATCTGTCATCCCTACGGGATTTCAATGCTTCCATTTTTTCTTTTTCAGCTCTTTATGTTTTCTTTGTTGCATTCCTACGGGATTAGCTGGCGCCCGTGTTGGAGTTGCTGTTACCGATCTTTCATCCCTGCGGGATTTTTAATGCTTCCGGTCTTATATTTT
>NZ_DAOMOZ010000205.1:0-8505 GCF_035444585.1 Agriterribacter sp. | reverse complement strand
GCGGGCGTCCGGTTCAGTAGAATCTTAGCGGCATGTCTTCTATACCGGCCTGCCTTTTGAGGAGACAGCCTCATATTAATAAACGGTTTGCGGTTCTATTGTTTGCTGATCCTGTACATATTTCCGCCGTCGGTAACTGCGTACAATACGCCATTGCTTTGAGCAACATCACGGAACCTTTCTTTTTTGTCTTCCAATAATCGTTCTTCACCTACCACTTTATTATTTTCTATCACCAGCCTTACGATGTGCATGCTGGAAAGACCGCTAATGAAGAGGTTGTTCTTCCATTCAGGAATATCATCGCCGGTATAGAACACCATGCCGCTTGGCGAAACCACAGGATCCCAGTAATATACAGGTTGTTGCAGTCCTTCTTTTTGCTGAATAGAGTCTCCTATCTTTCTGCCATCATACTCTATTCCGTAGGTAATGGTTGGCCAGCCGTAGTTTTTACCTGCCTCAATAATATTTACTTCATCGCCGCCGCGGGGGCCAAACTCAACCTCCCACAAATCACCGGTTACGGGGTGAAGATCAAGGCTTTGTGGGTTGCGTACGCCATATGCATAAATTTCCGGCATTGCATCTTTCTGATCAATAAATGGATTGCCCGGGGCAGGTTTGCCTTCTTTGGTGATCTTAAAGATCTTACCCAAGCCGGAGTTCAGCCATTGTGCCTGTTTGCGTCCTTCCAGTATGGATCGTTCACCCGTACTTACAAACAGGTTACCATCTTTATCAAATATCAGGCGGGAGCCGAAATGATTTTTGCTCTCTAATGCAGGTGTGGCACGAAAAATAACAGTAGGGTTTTGAATGGTAGCTTCATCGGCTGAGATCTGCCCTTTGGCTACAGCCATTAAATTTCCCTTGCCCTGCCTTTCTGAGAATGACCAGTAAATGGTTTTGTTTTGTGCAAACTCCGGATCAAATGCTACATCAAGCATACCACCCTGGCCGGCATCATCTACTTTCGGGAAACCCGTAATCTTCTTAACCAGTGCGCCGTCTGCACTATGGATCTCCATGTAACCCGACTTTTCTGTTATCAGCAGCCGCCCGTCGGGCATAGGAACAACGGCCCATGGTCTGCCCAGGTTTTCAGCTATCTTTTCCACTTTATAAGGGGTAGTGGTTTTTACGCCATTTACCCTGGTTTGTCCTTCAAAAGCTGGCTTGTAATCTACGTTGGGAGCGTTTGTTTCAACAGGCGGGAGCGTCGCGGAATCTGCAGCGGATCCGCCGGCTGTATTGGCAGATGAGCTATTGCCCGCACATCCGCAAAACGAAACAGCAGCAGCAATAACTGAAAAACAGGCGAAGGTTTTCATTTGCATAAAAATTGTCTTTGGTTTT
Organism: Agriterribacter sp.; assembly: GCF_035444585.1. Lineage (GTDB taxonomy): Bacteria > Bacteroidota > Bacteroidia > Chitinophagales > Chitinophagaceae > Agriterribacter. The sequence goes on along the minus strand of NZ_DAOMOZ010000205.1, from coordinate 7,146 downwards.
GTAAGATGTAAATATAATCAAAGTACGGGTTTATGCATCCTGTTTAATTCATTACAGCAAAACAATTCCCTTCTCGCACATCTTTTTCTTTTCTTCTGCCGACCATATGCTTACCTGCACTTCCCCGATATGTGATTTCCTTAATAAAAACATGCACAACCTCGATTGGCCAATACCTCCGCCAATGCTTTCGGGCAATCCTCCGTTTAGCAAACTGCTATGGAAAGGAAGGGTTGATTTTTGTTCACAGCTTTTTTCTTTAAGTTGTCTTACCAATGCGTTTTTATCTACACGGATACCCATGGAAGATATCTCAAATGCCGACTGTAAAACAGGATGCCATACAATGATATCTCCATTTAATCCCTTGTATCCTTCTTCATTTTCAGTGCTCCAATCGTCGTAGTCTGCTGCACGGCCATCATGGGGATCGCCGTTCGATAGCTTGTTGCCGATACCTGTAATGAATACTGCTCCGAACTCTTTTGCAATAGCATTTTCCCTTTCTTTGGGTGTAAGGCCGGGGAAGCGCTGTAACAGTTCTTCAGAATGGATAAAATGTATCTGTTCCGGAAGTTGAGGCTGCATGTCAGGATAATACTGGTAAACGATCTGTTCTGTTTCTTTTAAAGCGTTAAAGATAGCCGTTACCGTGTCTTTCAGGTACGACAAAGTTCTGTCGGCCGCATCAATGTGCTTTTCCCAGTCCCACTGGTCAACATAAATAGAATGTATAGGACTGTAATCTTCATCCGGCCGAAGCGCACGCATATCGGTAAGAATTCCCCTGCCGGTGTCTACATCCAGTTCCTTTAACCGAACGCGTTTCCATTTGGCCAAAGAGTGAACCACCACAGCGCGTTGTTCATTCAAAGATTTGATAGGAAATGAAACAGGCCGCTCAATACCATTCAGGTCATCATTCAATCCCGTTCCGTCCAGCACAATAAGCGGAGATGACACTTTTATCAGGTGCAAATAATCACACAGGAACCGGCTGAAAGTATCTTTTACCAGTGTTATTGCCGCTTCCCTTTGCAGGATTTCATTCATCAATATGATATTTTTGGAACGCAAATGTCGGGTTTTAATTTATATTTCTATATTTCCGCTATCATGCATCTGATCAAAAAAAAGATTTTCCTTTGAACAGGCATCGATTCTATCCATCGCCCTTTACGGTTAAAAACGTTCCCGCAAATAAATCCCAACACAAACCGATTGGGATGCATTTAAAATTCATCCTGCACTCAGGTGCAACAAAGCAGAATACACCATTTTAATTTATTGAAAATGAATTGGTTAATGACGGTGTATATATAATTTTCGCAATCAAAGCATATTATATTATTTCATGGATTGCACTATAACATTCATGTTGACAATAGCATCTGAACCCCTTCGTCATGCCGAAAGTCCCATAAGCAGCTCAGCAGTGTGTCTGTTGTGGGGCTGAAGCAACACTCACGATCAGGAACATAAGACTTGTAATCTATTATTATATTCCTTTTTTTGAAGTGAAAGTTTGGAATACATCCAACCGATTGTACTGCGCCTATTATCTTTTTAAGTAGATTTACCCTCTAAATTTTTGCCATGTCTGCCGCAATCAACTGGGCCGAAGCCATTAAGCCGCTGATCAGAAAGTACAAAAGCAAAAAGCATCCCCTGGAATATGAAAACGTTTATCAACTGGTGGTAATGGTAGTTTTATCGGCACAGGACTCCGACAGGCATATCAATGATCTCGCACCCAAATTATTTGAGGCCTTTCCCGACATAAGGTCCCTTTCAAATGCTACTCCCGAAACCTTAACGCCGTTTATAGGATCCGTACGCAATTTTGGCAATAAAATAAAATGGCTGATGGAGATGGCGCAGACGATCAAAGATGATAAAAATATGCCATCAACGCTTGATGAGCTTACTGCTTTAAAAGGCATTGGCAGAAAATCGGCAAATGTTATTTTACGCGAATCAGGCAAACCGGCGGAGGGCATAATTGTAGATCTGCATGTAGTGCGGGTTGCACCACGTTTGGGTATAGCCACAGGAACCGACGCCAATAAAATTGAAAAACAACTGATGGCTGCACTGCCTCAAAAAGAATGGGATGCGGGCATGGCTATGTCGTTCCTTGGCCGGGAGATTTGCAGGCCACAGCCCAAATGTGAGATATGTCTTATGAATACCGTTTGCGCTTACTATAAAACCAACAGACAATAACCCTGCAATTTTTATTACAGCTCCGCATCGGCAGACGCTTCTGCAGGGGGTGTATTGCTTTTGATGCTCAGTTGAAGATCATTGTTCAGCGAAAATTCAAAATAGTGGCCTGCAATTAATTTTTGGGTCATTGCATCCTCCCGCAGCAGGTCGGCCAAATCTTTAGCAACAGCAGCCTGCTTTATTTCAGAATTGATTCGCCCGTTGTTGAGCTGGAGGTGCGTAAAGCTGAATTTGATCTTTCGCCCTCCGGTTGCCCTTTCAAAATCCGTAAAGTTCATATTCAGCTTTTGTTCCGATCCGGCAGAGCGTTTTAAAAGAATAGCGATAACGGGAAGATATTTTTTCCATGTTTGGGTGAACATACAGGTATTATTTTTTCATTTTAATTCTCCAGCGCTACTGGGGAAAAGCAATTTGTTTCTAATTATCACTTAAACGGGTAAACTCTGCGCCGTTGTAAATGCGTGCCAGGCTACTGTCTTTTGTTTTTTCCCATTCTTCTACTTTTGAGTCAGACACAATACGCCAAAAGTTTTTTGATTTCAGTTCCTCATAATCATCCGTGCGGATAAACAATCCTCTTACCGTGGCTCTCTGCTTAAAATGGATATTTACCTTCACATTCTTTTCCGGTTTGCATTCAATGAATTTTTCAATTTTATCGTTTGTCATACGAAAATTTATTTAGTTAAAAAACCTCATTATGATCTTCCTTTCGTTACATTGCTTCATGAACTTCTTCCACAGTCAGCAAGGCATTCCGTTATGTATAACCCGCTATGGCAATACCGTGTTCAACAGAACGAAAATTAACACTTAACGATCGTTTATTCAGCCGGGAATAAATTGTTGGGCAGGCAAAATAAACCTTATCCGCATCCGGCATCCTTGATATAGATTCTTATTTTCCAAACGGAAAAAGCCAAATAAACCCTGAACAGCGTGCTGATGTAAAAGTAAAATACGGTGCAGAGATTGTTCGCTTACAAAAGATTGGCTCAAACAATACTCCAAAGATAAGCTTTATTTGCGATGTAATTGTCCTTTCTGAAAGAGAAATAGCAAGACAAGTCAGTAACCCACCTATTGTAAAACCTCAAACGGTAAAACACTTAATAATGCAATGGCTGTATATAAAATATAATATAAAATACAGAGGCTGCGAAATCTGCGGATTTACGGCCATACATTCCAGGGAATAACGCTCAGCATTAAAAGCAAACCAATGCCATAAAAAACAATGATGCTGCTGTATTTCTTGGGGTCGCTGCCCAATCTTTTGATCCTTGAATAACCAATGGTAACCAATACAACGGCTATAAGCATCATTAAAGGATGTTCAATTATATATAATCTTGACACTTTCTCCTTCATTGCATCTCCCGAAAAGTTGGAAGCGCCTAACGGGGACAGAAAGTAAAGCACTAATCCCAGCAGGAACTGCAGGTGGGCACATATCAATCCAACCAAAGCTATTTTACGGCTTCCTGCTGTAAAGCTTTTTTTGCGCGATGCAATTGCATAAATAATGGCTGCAACCAATCCTGCCAGTAACAAATAAGCCAGTCCCGAATGAAAATGTTTTATCCCGGTATACATAACAACATGAGTTTATTTGCCGCGAAAATAACCCGTTTAAGGGTAAGTTATGATTATAAATGCAAAAAATCAATATTCCTGTTGATCCAGTGTTTTTAAAAGATCGTCAAGATCAAGCGCTTTCGTATACATGTTCAATGACCCATCCGCTTTAGATGGCCAAAGTTCTTTTGGTCTGTCCCAATACAATTCCACGCCATTGCCATCGGGGTCATTCAAATACAATGCTTCCGATACGCCATGGTCGCTTGCCCCCGTTAACGGGTATTTTGCCTTTTGCAGGCGTTCAAAAATAACCGCCAGGTCTTTGCGTGTGGGATAAACAACGGCTGTATGATACAAGCCAACGCCGTATACCGGTGCAGGCGGCGCTCCTTTGCTGTGCCAGGTATTTAAGCCAATATGATGATGATAGCCGCCGGCGGATATGAATGCGGCCTGGCTGCCGTACAGGGTAGTTACTTCAAATCCGAGGAGATCGCGGTAAAATGCCAGTGATCTTTCCAGATCCGATACTTTTAAATGCACATGCCCGATCCTTGCCTGTGCGGGAATAACATAATCTGCGCTCATGATAGCTGCGTTTATGTACAAATGTAAACGAGATTGTGGAACTATAATACAGTATTAATTTACAGGGAATATTTATGATTTTACCCTGTTTCGCAGATCCTTTCCTCGCCTGTTGAGAGAAGACGTAAAATCCTTATGTTCAGGAATGACTAATTTTGATGATGATCACTTAAAAATTCACCTAAAATAAAAATAAATGAATAAAGTATGGTTAATAACAGGCTGCTCCACGGGTTTCGGGCGTGAATTGGCCAAATATGTATTAAAGCTGGGGTATAAAGCGGCTGTTACTTCCCGTAATGCAGATGACGTGAAGGATATTACAGCGCCCTACGGTGATGCGTCCATGGCTATGTCACTTGATGTAACAAAGCAGGCGGATATCAATGCCGCGGTAACACAGACCTTACAAAAGTTTGGACGTATTGATGTGCTGGTTAACAATGCCGGCATCGGTTATTTTGGAGCCATAGAAGAAAGTGAGGAAGATGAAGTACGCCGTATGTTCGAGATCAACTTCTGGGGGCTGGCCCATGTTACCAAAGCCGTATTACCGTTTATGCGCAAACAGCGCAGCGGGCATATCATTAACATATCGTCTATCGGGGGACTGGTTTCTTTTCCGGCCCTTGGGTTTTACAATGCCACCAAATTTGCTGTTACCGCATATTCCGAAGCCCTGGCCAAAGAAACCGCTCCCCTGGGTATAAGGGTCACGAATATTGCACCCAGCGGCTTTCGTACCGACTGGGCAGGCAGATCGGCTAAAGACAGCGCCATAACCATTGACGACTATGCATCCACGGCAGGAACAAATAAAAATACGGTACGCGGTTACAGCGGCAGCCAGAAAGGCGATCCGGTACGGGCTGCAAAAGCCATGGTAAAAGTGGTGGAATCGGAAGATCCGCCGCAGGTGCTGTTGCTGGGCTCGGCTGCTTTAAAGAACGCGAAACGCAAGCTGACCGCACTGCAAAATGATTTCGACCGGTGGGAGGAAGTGACCAGAGGTGCGGATTTCCCGGAAGGGGAATAGAGGTTTCAGGGAGTTTCAGGTTACAGGGCGCGGCATGTTAGGTTGGCGCCTTCCAGCCATGTAGGCCTTTAACCGGTTGGTGAAACCGCAAAATAAAAACTTAACATTGGAAAGGCCGGGCTAATATTATATTTGAGTTATTAAATCATCAAAGCCTATGCCTGATAAAAAAATCTCAAAAAAAGAGCTTCGGGAGCAGATATTCAATAAAGTGGAAACCACGCTGAAAGACGTGAAAGGAGAGGTGGATACTAAAAAGCTTTCAAAGAGGATAAAGAAGGTCAGTGAATGGCTTGCAGATGAAATTGCCAAAACCGCGAAAAAAACGGCAACTCCCAAAGTGAAACCTGCTGACAAAGCAAAAACTTCAGGTAATCGCAGGTCTCCATCAAAATTGCCGGCAACAAAAAAGCCCCGGCAATAACCAATCTCCTTTCGGGAGATACTTTTATCTTTGAGCAGTATCTATTTATGCTGCATGTTTGACCCGGCTTTTTTTGACAACCCGGCCGTATTGCTGGCGACCGGCTTTGTTATCGGCACAATCGGTACTTTAATAGGAGCGGGAGGAGGTTTTATCCTTGTGCCCCTGCTGTTGTTAACGCATCCGCAGTTCTCTCCCGAAATGGTTACCGCCGTATCTATTGTTATTGTGGCTGCCAATGCCATTTCGGGATCGGTAGCATACAGCCGTTCGGGGCGTATTGATTTCAAAGCCGGCTTATTATTTGCCTTGTTTACCATCCCCGGATCTGTATTGGGCGTGTATTCTACTAAATACATTCCACATACCGCTTTCAATATCATTTTTGGTGTCTTGCTGCTCTCCCTGTCTGCTTTTCTTTTGCTGAAAAGAGCAGGCACAGATCCTTTACAGCAGGAAAGCACTGACAAGAAAAGAGGACAGCGGGCTACGGTGCTCACCGATAATGAAAACACGGTATACAGGTATACTTATAACGCATATACCGGTGCTGCCATAAGCGTAATAGTAGGATATCTTTCACCTCTCCTGGGCATTGGCGGCGGTATCATCCATGTTCCTGCAATGGTGCAATGGCTCCGTTTTCCCGTTTACATCGCCACAGCCACCTCTCATTTTATTCTTTCGGTTATGGCTACCGTTAGTGTGATCGTGCATGCCCTGCAGGGCAATTATAATGACCCTTATATATTGCGTATGGTTATATGGCTGTGCGTTGGCGTGGTAGCCGGCGCGCAGTTGGGCGCCTGGCTCTCCCATAAAATAAAGGGAACGGCCATTGTAAAAGCCTTGGCCGTTTGTTTGGCGCTGGTGGCACTAAGGCTATTATGGGGAATGATGTACTAAGGCCCCAGCCCCGCGCACATCAGGGGATATATTCCCTGCTTATCTTTCATCAGTACACGCTTACTATTTCCAATAGTTCCTTTTGTTCTTTGTGTAATAATCTGCTACGTTGCTATGAGTCGCGCCAGGGTCTTCATAAAGTACCGCTGTGAAGGGCCATGAGACCCCTGCGCTGAAGCATATTTTTTACGGTATATATTTTACATCTTGTCATTTTTAGCATTCGCCTGGGTCTCGCTCTTCGCTTCTTACCCACCCGACGAAGACCCCGGCGGGAAAACAAGACAGAATTTAACGGCACAAGCGGGACGCTTGCGCCTGCCGGGGGGAACCAATATTTTTTATGCATGTTCGATTCCCGTTTGTGCCCTGTAGGGAA
>NZ_DAOMOZ010000204.1:0-8522 GCF_035444585.1 Agriterribacter sp. | reverse complement strand
TTTCTTCTGCGGCAATCACGGTTTGAATGATATTTTTTGTTTTGGAAAAATCCAGCCGCGGTCTCCCTTCCTGTACGCTTCGCACAAATTCAATGATATTATCGCGGAACATGGAATATGAATTTTTGATGTCCGCCATGCGCCATGCCTGTTGTCCAAAAAATGTTAACTGGAAGGTGCCGGAAATGTCCTTAAACAAATGAACGGTGGCCTGCAATCCGTTTTCAAAAACAATATGCACTACATCTCTCCCCTTTTCACCTGCATGTTGCACTGTAGCTACTTCAGGATCATTTATTGTTGCAAACATTGCCTCAAGCATGTGTACTCCGTACTTCAGCCAGTCTTTTTTCCCTACAGCCGTTACAAGTTCAAGCTTACCCAACGATGCAAGGTCCTGCTTAACGATCCGGCATTCACTGGCATAGCGCATAGAGGAGCAGGACATGATAAATTTACCGTTCGCCTCATGTCGCTCAAACCATTCCAGGTCTTCCGGTTTAATGGCTAAAGGCTTATCAATAAAAATAGGAATGCCCGCTTCAACAAACGGCTTAGCCATTTCTACGTGAAATTCAGCATCGTCACGGGCAAGTATAAGCGCATCTATATGGCCGATCATATCTTCGGCGCTTTTCACTATATGTTCAATACCGGAAGATGCCGCTATACTTTTAGAAACAGACATATCCTGTGTCCATACATGCGTTACCCCGGCACCCGGCACACCCAGGGTATCGCAGTTGGCATTAAGATAGGCGGCAACCGCAGGATAGCCGGTTTTGCTTATTTCTTCGCCATCATATTTCCCGTTTATTATGGATGACCAGGAATAAGGGTGGGCGTTGCCGGGACTCATTCCTGTGATGCCTATTTTTATCATTTGAGATTTAAGATTTGAGATTTGAACCACGAAGACATGAATGTGATTTGTGGTTTATGATTTATAGTTTATGGTTATGGTTACAGGTTGCAGGTTGCAGGTTTTTTTTAGGCTTGACACACATTTTCACACTTCCACATTTCCACATTTCCACATTTTCAAATTTTCAAATTTGCCCTACCTCAGCCACCCCATCTTATCCCAATAGGGCAGGTTCAGGAATGCCGGATCGGGATACTGCAACGCCTGCGCCTGTTCCAATTGCGCTTTGCTGAGATAATAACCATCCGCCGCCGCAAGCGATTGTTTTAAATATTCGAACTTATCCATACCAACCAATACCGATGATACTTGCGGAAAAGACAGTGCAAACTTCACCGCCAGCTCAGGCAGGCTGGTAAATTTATCGTTTAACAGGCCCCGGTACTGCTGAATGTGTTTTTCCACCGGCGCCAGCATCGGGTGCAAGCCCGTGCCCCTGTTGCTCAGCAGTCCTTTCAATAAAACCGACCGTACTACTATCCCTACCCCTTTCTCTTCTGCAAGGCTGAACAAAGATTGCTGCCGCTGATCCATCAGGTTAAAAGGCAACTGCACTGTATTCCATACACCCGAACGTATTGCCTTTTCTGACTCATCCACTGAATATACAGATACTCCGATGGACCGCACCAGGCCTTCTGCTTTCAGCTTTTGCATTTCGCCGGCAACCGCATCCCGGTCCAGTATTTCCATATCGCCCTGGTGCAGCATATACAGGTCAATATAATCTGTTTGTAAGGCCCGCAGGCTTTCTTCAATAGATTGACGGATGATCTTTCTTAATGTTCCGTCGCCGGGCAGGTTTCCATTGTTATCTCTGAAATGCCGGCACTTGGTACACAATACAATTTCATCCCTTCGTCCGGCAAATGCCCTTCCCATAATATTTTCACTCACACCATACATTCTTGCGGTATCAAAAAAATTCAGGCCGCAATCCAATGCCGTTAGCAACAGTTGCACCGCATCTTGTTCGGGCAGCATATCTTCTTCCCACTTTACGCCAATGCCATAGGGTAATCCAATTTCTACCCCGCCAAAAGCGATCTCCGAAACCGCTATGCCGGTATTTCCTAAAAATCTCCGCTGCATCATTTATTGTTTTTCTATATAGGACGTGCTGCCTGCCTGATCTGACCCGCTAAAGGCCTGCATCAATGTGCCGTAATAGTTTTTTAATCCAACCACATCGGCCCCTATACTTACGAACCGGTAACCCATTTCATTCAGTTCTTTCAGGTTTCCCGGGCCGCCCACCGTACCGGCAAATTTTCCGTATTTCTTCGCTGCTTCTGCAATCCTTTCTCTTGTTTTAATTAATGTTGGATGATCCCATACCCCCGGCGCTCCTATACCCTGGCTGAAATCGCCGGGGCCAAAAAACAACATATCATATCCGGGTAACGCGGCAATGGCTTCCAGCTCTTCCAGCGGTTCGGGATCTTCTATCTGGAGTATTACAAAACGCTGTTCATTTGCCTGCGCTAAATACAGGTTGAAATCAACACCTGTATAAGCACCATCGGCATTGCCGCCATCAATTGCCCGTCTGCCCAGTGGATGAAACCGTGTGTGATGAACAATTTCCTTAGCATCCGCCAGGCTCATGATATGCGGCACCATAATACCCGTGGCATCCTGTTCCAGGGGTTTGATATAGTTGTTGTAAGCGCCGCGCGGCACACGAACAAGTATATCTGTATCGTGCGCTTTGGTAGCCCAAACAGAAGCTGCCAGCGCCGACCAGTCCTGTCCGATATGTTCCTGGTCTATCCATACGCAATCAAATCCCGACAGGGCCGCTATTTCGCAAACCTTAGGATCGGTGAGGTTGATCTTAATACAACTAACGGTTTCGCCCGACCGAAGCTTTTTCAGCACCCGGCTTTTTCGCATTTGTATCATAATGAATGATATTTTATGTCACTGCCTCAGCCCAACCCCTCTCCGGGCGGAGAGGGGTCAAGCGTTCTCCCGGAGTGGAATTCATCTATTTTTTAAATTCTTTCATAAGCAATAACGACCTTTAATATCCCATTCAGTCCCTATACCGGATATTCCTCTAAAACACATATCTGGCAATTGTTTTTCAGGAACGCCCTGTTTCGGGTTTAAACAATAACCGGTCTGCATAACTTAATATAACACCTGCTGCAATACCGGCTATCAGTGATACGGGCATGATCCACAGTACCGTTATTCCGAAAACACCCCAGAAAGCCACGGCAATAGCCACAGCTACCGATACAATGCCCGCCCAAAAAGTTGCCCTTCCGGTTGCAAAAGGTACAAAAAGCGCCATGAAAAAAAGTACGAACAACGGAGCAACAAAAAGATTAACCACCTTCATGATCACATCTAATAAATTACCAGGTACTTCCCCCACAAAAAAGCTCAGCGCCATTACAATCGCGCCCGTGAGGTAGGAAAGCTTTTTTACCTGCTTTAACGGATCGGCAACAACCGCCTTTTTTTTCCGGAACCGTTTAATGATATCTTCCGTTATAACCGAAGAAACACTATTCAGTCCCGAAGACATGCTTGACATAGCCGCCGCCAGCAGGCCCGCTATCACTAACCCCGATACACCAGGGGGTAGTCCTATCATAATAAACCGTGGGAAAAGTGTATCTGCCTGGTCGTTGATACTTTTACCGGTCACCAGAAGGTGCTCATTCCGGACAAAAAAAGCAAGCATAGCCAATCCCACCAGCGCCAGAAGAATATAAGCGATGACATTGGAATACAATGATATTTTAAATGATCTACGCGCCGTGTGGATATCTTTTGTAGACAGGTAACGTTGCACTGCCATCTGGTCTGACCCCGAAGTACAAACATACCATACAAAAAGCACCAGTACTGCATTACCCAGGGTTGTGCGTTCCAGCGGATCAAAGCCGAATTGCAGGGTATCCCAGTGTGCCGGCCATTCGGCAGGGAAGATCGCCGAAAACGATCCCAACTGAAAACACACCACCACAATGCTCAGCAATGCCCCGCCCAAAAATATCCCGGATTGGATAACATCGGTTACCACTACGGCTCTTAAGCCACCCATGGAAGTATAAAAAATGGTAACAACGGTGAGCAAAGCGCCGATCCAGGGCACATACGACCGGTCGAATTGTATTACGGAATACAGGGCCACATCTACTGTTACATAAATAATGGTGGCCATCCACAGCAGCCGCAGCGAAAGGAACATAAAAATGGCAAGCATGCGCACACGCAGTCCCAGCTTTTTTTCAAGTATTTCATAAGCGCTGGTTACATTCATTTTCATGAAACGGGGAATAAGCCACCACCCCACCACATAGTATACCAGGGGAAATGCAAGTATGCCCGTAAAAATAACCGGGCCATGCTGGATCATTTCGCCAGGGTATGTAAGATAGCTCAATGTACTCATCAGCGTGGCAAACAGCGATATGCCTATAGCGGTAGGGTTCATCTTCCGTCCACCCAGCAAATAGTCGTCCTTTGTTTTGTTTTTACGCGAATAAAACCAGCCGATCAAAAGCATGCCCGCACCGTAAGCCAGCAGAACGATCCAGTCTAAAAAGGTGAGTTGTGTACCGGTAGCAGGGATTTTTATCAGGTGAAAGATCATTTGTGAGGTTTATTAAGCCAAATATCTGCTGTTATTAAAATGAATTGCTCCTTTGATCCAAAAATACTTTTCCTGTTTTAACACGGCTGTTACTTTCATCCTGATATGTGGTACTATTTTTCAACACAAGCCAGTCTTTCCCTGCGTTATATAAAAATACACTTTTGCGTCTATTCTACATTAGGCAAGCCGCGCAAACCCCGTACCGGCAGTATCCCTTCCTGCTTCTTCCGCAAGGGTGCCATCCGCAATGACCTTTTCCATACCCCCAAGCGCACGCTCCAGGGCTTCCAGCAATGCCGCCATATGCTTTTCTTCATGCGCATACATCAAATAAAAGATAGAAGAAACCAGGAATCCCTTTTCCAGCATTTTGCGGATATAAAGCGTTTTGGCCGCCGGCGCATTTTCTGCCAACTGAAAATTCAGCGTGGGCGATGAAGGCAATCCTCCGATCTCAATTGCACAGTTGGGATACCGGCCTGCAATTTCTTTTAATGCCTGCTGAAATTTTATACCTTTCTCCCATACCAACTGCTGAACATTGAAGCGCTGCATTTTTTTGAGCACAGCCAGCGCTGCCGCGGTACCCACGCCATCCGTCCAGTAGCTTGATGAAATAAAGCTGTCTTCCGCCCCGCTCATTACCTGCTCACGGCCAATAACAGCCGCAAAGGGAAAGCCATTGCTCATGGCTTTTGCATATACAACCATATCGGGCTCCACTCCTGTTTTTGACAGTGCACCCGGGAACCCGTACCGCAGCCCGCTGGTAATTTCATCCACCACAAACACCGCACTTTTCTGCCTGCATTTTTCCCGGATCCTTTCCAAAAAATTATCCCTGGGGAATTGCGACCGCATAGGTTCCATCACTACCGCGGCAAAATTGTCACCCAATGCATCTGTCGCCGCTTCAAAAGAGTCCCGGTCATTGTATTGAAAAGGCACTGAAGTCCCTGCCAGTTCCCTGGGCACGCCTTTGGGCTGTAAGCCCGGCAACAAATGACCGTCCAATGCTCCGGTGGTGTCTATATTGGCAGCAAGATACCAGTCGTGCCAGCCATGATAACCGCAGAAAGCGACCCCGCTTTTACCGGTTGAAGCCCGTGCTATACGTACTGCCATTGCCATTGCTTCCCCACCGCCCCGCGCATAACGGACCTTCCCGGCCCAGGGATGCAATTGCAGCAACATATCGGCTAACTCCACTTCCTGCGGATCAACAAGCGAACAATAGGTACCTGCTGTGAGGCGCCTTTGAACGGCGGCAGTAACATCTTCATCGGCATAACCCAACAACACGGCGCCAATGCCCCCTGCAAAATCAATATACCGCTTACCGGCTGTATCCCATACTTCGCAACCCCTGCAACGGGAAAAATAAGCGGGCCAATGCTGTGGGTCAAACATTTCTGCACGCTTCGACAACAATCCTGTGCCCCCGGAAATAACCGTGCGCGCCTGCTTCCACAGATCCGGCCCTGAAATAGCACCCGTTATTGATTGATCGGGCAGATGGGGCTTCAGCACACGCAGCGCATTGTTCATAAAAATATCTTCCACATCCGCTTTTGTTAAGCCTTCATCTTCACAGGCTTCACGAAGCGACAGGAGCGACTCTATTCCAATCAACGTCATGTCATTGGCGGTTGGCGGCTGATAGTCTTTTTGAATAAGCTCCGGGTGAAGCCAGAAAAAGTGATTACCGGTGGTGATACAACGTCCCCGCATTTCGCTTACCGCAAAATCGGAACCCCAGAGCATACGTTTGGGGCCCAATGCTTTGATAGCGGCCTCAAAAGATGCGGCTTCGGTGATGGCAGAAGTATCTACCACTACATTATCTGTATCAGAAATAGCCTGCAAACCATTGCGGGCATTGCGGTAATTGAAGCTGCGCGCAATATGCGCCAGGATCAGTTTTGCCCGGGGGTAAGCACGGCATAGCCTGCGTATTTCTTTCTGGTTATCTGCATCATCCATGGCTCCGTCGCGAACAATATGCAGCATCATTATGCCTTTTGTTTCGTGCAATATTTCCCACATCCATTCGGGGGCGTATTCCGTTATGGAAGCATTCATGGTATCCGGGCGTGAAGCGTAGCAATGATATACTTTGAGCCCGCAAAACACCCCGCTTCTTAATTGTTCCGCCACCTTAACCGGGCCATCACCGGGAGATACGACCATCAGCGACCGACTGAGCGCGGTTGCATTTTGCCGCACTTCCCCTGACACCCATGCATTCATGGCATCACGATCGGCCGTTTTCCGCGGCATGCCAAAATAGAGCCCATGTATTTTTTTGGCAGGCATATAGCGTTGCAGGGCGTTGCGGTGTTCCTCACAGCCGAGGATACCCGCATTTTCTAAAAACGCCCATTCTCCTGCCGGAAAATGTGAAGGATGGTATGGATGGGCATGGATATCGTAGATTTCATCGGGTACGAACGCGCTGATCGTGGATACCGAAAGCTTCTTATCCTGTTCGCTTAATTTTTTGATATACTTCATAGTAAGGTCTTCGTTATCGAAAATTTCTTATTTACTACAGACAGGAGATGCGGTTACTATAGTTCCAATACGCTTATGCATTTTTTCCTCTTTCTTTTTACACATAGGATCATAGGTGCACATAGATTATTGATATATTCCCATTAAGGTAAACGCACGTCTTTCGCTGATAATCTTTTTTCTATTTTTAAAATAGCATAAGCCGCAGAGGCCTGCACATCTGCATCATCTGCCGGCACGCCTATTGGATCTGCATTGCGCAGCCAGCCTGTAAGAAGAGGCAAATGTTGCTTATCGCCGGCAGCAGCCAGCCCTGCCGCTATATCCATTCTTGCTCCCTTGTCCTTTGTATTGGCAAAAGCAAGCACCCGGTCGAAGACGTTTTTATATCTTTCATCACTTTTTACCTCCTGCGGAGCAGTAAGCAATGCGGCATTCAAAAAACTGATCCCGGATTCTGCACTGGCAGACAATGCCAGCGCCCTGTCACTTAAAGCTTTCCAGTCTGCCGTTTCCAGCTTTCCGCTGTTGCGCAATACATATGCGGCTATACGTTGCTGTAACACATCTTCATTTGCATCAAGCAGCCTGCCGAGGAAATATTTTTTAGCCGACTGCATAGAATAAGCATTGGTATAAGCAGTGGCCCAATGCGCATAAGCAATAAGGCTTTTAACGCTGCTTTTCAGCGCGTCATGCGTTTCAAACGGATAATCAGGCAAAGGCGATATTTTTAATTTGGCCATCGTTTCAATAGCATGGATCCTGTCTTTGCCCGCCGTATCCAAAAAAGCATTTACAATTTGTTTATGGTATTGGGCGGCTTCGGCACCATCGCTTACCTGTGCAAGTACCCTCCAGATGCCGATACGGTATTGTGGTTTTTGGTGAAACAATTCCAGCTCTTTTAAAAAAGCCTGCTTAACGCCCCGCTCATTCCCCGTCCAAATCAAAAACTCCGCGGCATGTACTTTTACCCATTGCTGCTGTTTATGTAAAACTTTTCGGAGAACGCTAACAGCTTCTTCCTGCAAGTCAACTGGCTGATCTTTTGTTTCACTTTCCCTTGGATGACATGCGCTCATCACCAATACGATTAAAAGTATTTTTGATAAAAGTTTCACAGTAACATTCAGAATAGGGCATCAAACCGTAGCACAGTTGTAAGCTACTTTCAAATTTACAGATACAATGCAGGCAGAAGTATTACTTTAAATCATAAAAATGATACTTTTTTGCAGAAACCACTCCTTCAGCCGGGCGTGGGAGTCGTTTCACATCGCACGTTTCACGAAACACAGACAGAATTTGATTGACTTAATCCTACTGTTAAATTTTACTGCAGTTGCTTTTTCAGTTTCAGGCTGTTTCCCGTGTCTTCTGCTTCAAATATCTTCATCCGCTCTTTTCCTGCCGGACTGTTCGGACCATGAAATGTAAGCATCAGCTTTCCTTCAAATGTTTTAA
>NZ_DAOMOZ010000203.1:0-8528 GCF_035444585.1 Agriterribacter sp. | reverse complement strand
CTCATTATTTTTACCCGCTGGTTGGGTTTGAACTGGATGTGCTCGGCTTCCACATGTTCATATTCATTTAAAAACCGCCTGATGGTACTGATCTCTTCTTCCTTTATAACGGCAGGTTTGCCATTCCAGTACACAAAATTGACCACTCCGCTTATCATCCTCACATTGGTCATCTCATTTTCTTCCACCCGCACAAAAACATACGACTTAAAAAGGGGTTCGTGCACTATTTTATACCTGTCGCTCCATTTTTTCCGAACTTTATTCAATGGACAATAGGCTGTGACCTGCTTTTCCTGCAACAGGGCATATACTTTTTTTTCCCACCGGGGTTTTGTATAAACAGCGTACCATTTTTTAGTGTTGTTCATGCGATCAAACGTACATGAAATTTTTCATTCATAAAACCTGTTCCCTTTTAAGCGGGTACATACAGGATGAATGAAAAATTTTATGGGAGTTCCCCGTCCCTGCCTGCCGTTCAGCAGTTCAGGCAGGCGTACCGGCACGCCAGCCCGACGAAGCCATTCTGGCGGGGGCGGGCTCCCGGCTAAAAAGAAATAATAAATATTCAAGAGAAATTTACACAGCTTCGCCTCCTCGGTTACATGCGTTTTTTGTGACCGGTAAATGAAACGATTGATTTTTCCGTCTTCCCCTTAGCATATATCGTACCCGGAAATTGATTTTTGCAAAAAAACCGGTGTCCGTATAATGCCAGGGAGGAACTTGAACATAATCAGGAACTTATATAAAGTACCCGGAAATTTCTTTCGGCAAATATAGAGGTAAAAAGCAATTCAAGTTGCAGGAGAAGGGGTTTGGAATGCGGGAAACAGGATTTAATATCGGGCGTGTGCAGGAAGAGAGGAGCAGACAGGGGAGATGTTACAGGTTGCGGGTTCAGGGCATGCCTGCCGGCAGTAAGCCTGGTTTTTGTTGTTTGTGTTTTGGCGCTGTTCCTGCAACTTGTAACCTGTAACCCACCTCCACATTTTCTTTAACATCTTACTGTGCGTAAGCAATAAGAAAAACATTAACTTCGTCGTCTGCCATGAGATATATTTTTTACATACTTCTGGGTTATGTGCTTTACCGCTTCATTACGGGTTTTTTGATCCCGGTTTTCAGAACGGGAAAGCAAATCAAAAAACAGTTCAATGAAATGCAGCAACGCATGCAGGACCAGATGCAGCAGCAGCCTTCTTCTGCGCCTCCGCCTCAGCAACAGTCTGCCAAACGATCTCCTGTGGGGGAATATATTGATTTTGAGGAGGTGAAATAAACCGCAGGAATACTTGCTTTCAGGCAGGTATTGCCGAGCATCTTTTTTCAGGGCGGAAGGGCATCTGAAAATCACTGGAAGATAAACAGACGAAATCACCTAAATTTGCGCTCCTTTTCATTTTATTCATACTACAATGGCAAATCAATTATTCGATTTTGGATTGATCGGGTTAGGCGTTATGGGACGCAACCTATTGTTAAACATGGCCGATCATGGCTTTGCGGTGATAGGATACAACAGGAGCCCGCAAAAAGTTACGGAACTGGAAAACGAGATCGTTCCGGGCACTACGGTAAAAGGCACTTCCGATTTAAAAGTAATGGCAGATGCGCTTAAATCGCCCCGGAGGATCATGATGCTGGTACAGGCAGGCAAGCCAGTAGATGATGTGCTGGGTGAGCTGATCCCACTGCTCAGTCAGGGGGATATTGTAATTGACGGCGGTAATTCGCACTACACCGATACATTGCGCCGTGTACAATATATGCAGGAAAAAGGGTTTCATTTTATGGGTATGGGTGTTTCGGGCGGAGAAGAAGGCGCCAGGAGAGGTCCCAGTATCATGCCCGGGGGTGATCCTGAAGCCTACCCCCATGTAAAACCGATGCTGGAAGCCGTTTCGGCTAAAGTAAACGGTGAACCCTGCGTAGCGCACCTGGGCAGGGGTGCTGCCGGTCACTATGTAAAAATGGTGCACAATGGTATTGAATATGGCATCATGCAACTGATCAGCGAAGTATACGATGTGCTGCACCGCGGCTACGGGCTCACCAACGATGAACTGCATGAAGTATTTAAACAATGGAATGAGGGTGAGCTGCAGTCCTTCCTGGTGGAAATAACCCGCGACATATTTTTGAAGACAGACGATAAAACCGGCAGGCGCCTGTTAGACATGATCCTGGACAAGGCAGGCTCGAAGGGTACTGGTAAATGGACCTCGCAGGATGCCATGGACCTGGGCATTGCCATTCCCACAATAGATGTGGCCGTGAGCATGCGTAATTTTTCAGCGCTCAAACAGGAAAGGGTAAGCGCATCTAAAATATATCCTTCAGCTATTAAAATCACGGGCGTTTCCAAAGAGGAGATCATTCAGCAGGCCCGGGAAGCGCTGTTCCTGGGCACATTGGTCAGCTATGCACAGGGGTTGGCTTTGTTGTTTGTGGCTTCTAAAGAATACGATATGGAGATCCCGCTTCCGCAGGTGGTGAAAATATGGAGGGGCGGTTGTATTATCCGCTCTACTTTGCTGGAGATATTTTACCAGGCCTATTCCGGCAACCCTGCGCTTTCCAATATTTTATTAGACAGCCATATTGCCGCCCTGCTCAAACCCCGAACAGCCAATACCCGCAAATTCATTGCTACGGCTGTACAGGCAGGCATTCCCGTTTCGGCGCTGGCAGTGTCGCTCGGTTATTTTGACGCTTACCGCAGCGAGGTGATGCCAACCAACCTGATACAGGCCCAGCGCGACTTTTTTGGCGCACACACCTATCAGCGTATTGATGAGGAAGGGGTTTTTCATACCAACTGGCAATAAAAAAATCACATAACCGATCGCCACGAATGCACGCATTATAATGTATTTATCTTCGGTGCATTCGTGGCAAAATCCAGCCTATATATACATTCAATAGTTTTGAATCCTTAAAGCATGCAGAACCATAAACGACCCCCTTCTTCGCTGATCTTTATTTTTGGTGGAAGCGGCGATCTGAATCTTCGCAAACTAACTCCTGCTTTATATAATTTGTTCCTTGATGACTGGATGCCGGAGCAGTTTGGCATAGTGGGTATTGGCAGAACCGGATACACCGATGACAAATACAGGAAGCATTTGCTTGATGGCATCAAAAAATTCTCCCGCCGTAAGGGAGAAGAAAACGGTAACTGGCAGGATTTTGCAAAACACGTCAGCTACCTGCAAATGGATGCTGAAGACGAAGCGGCGTACCAACAGATATCTGCTATCGTTAAAAAAAAGGAAGCCGCATTTGGCGAGCATCCCAATGTAATTTTTTATCTGGCGGTGGCGCCCCAGCTGGTGCCCGATATTGCTGCCAAACTGGGTCCGCTGAACATTTGTGCCGATACCAAATGCACCCGTATTGTTATTGAAAAGCCTTTTGGTCACGACCTGCAAAGCGCAAGGGAGCTGAATCATTTGCTGAGCACCATGTTTGATGAAGACCAGATCTTCCGCATTGATCATTACCTTGGAAAGGAAACGGTGCAGAATATTTTGGCCCTTCGTTTTGCCAATGCTTTGTTTGAACCCATATGGAACCGCAATTATATTGAAAATGTGCAGATCACGGCGGCCGAAACGGTTGGTGCCGAAAGCCGCGGCGCGTATTATGAAAAATCGGGTGCCCTGCGCGATATGGTGCAAAACCATATGCTGCAACTGATGTGCATGGTAGCTATGGAAGCGCCGGTTTCTTTTGATGCCAACGAGATCCGCAATAAAAAAGTAGATGTGCTGAATGCCATCCGGAAAATAGATCACGCCGAAGTGCAGGATTTTGCGGCGCGGGGCCAATATGCTGAAGGCTGGATGAAAGGCGAAAAGATCGCCGGCTACCGCCAGGAAAAGAATGTGAACCCCGAGTCGAACGTTGAAACATTTGCCGCAGTTAAATTTTATATTGATAACTGGCGCTGGCAGGATGTTCCGTTTTATGTGCGTACCGGCAAGCGCATGCACAATAAAAGCACCATTATCACCCTGCAGTTCCGCCCGGCCCCCAGCTTTGCTTTTCCGCCGGAAGCAGCCAACACCTGGCGCCCCAACAGGCTTACCATAAGCATACAGCCCGAAATGGATATCCGCATCCGTTTCCAGGCCAAAAGACCGGGGCAGGACATGACCCTGAGTCCTGTGGATATGATCTTCAACTATGACGAAGCCTATGATGAGCATGAACCCGAAGCTTATGAAACACTTTTACTGGATGTAATGGAAGGCAATGCCACTTTATTTATGCGTGTAGACCAGGTGGAGGCGGCATGGAAGATCATCATGCCGATATTAGAAACCTGGCAAAACCGCCGGCCTGTGGATTTCCCTAATTATGCTCCTGATTCGTGGGGGCCGGAAGATGCAGAAGCTTTGATTGCAAGAGATGGATTTAACTGGGTAACCCTACCTTTGCTGAACGGGGAATAGGGGGGAGGTGAGAATAGTGAGTTGTGAATAGTGAGTTGTGAGTTGTGAGTAGTGAGGGGTGAAAAGTGAAAGGGACAGGTTGTGTATTTAACGGCATCTCAAATCATAAATTTCAAATCCCAAATGTCCTACATACTTCATATACAAAAATCTCCTTCGGCTACAACCGCTGCATTAGCGGAATGGATAACGCACACCATAGAAACCGCTTTACAAAAGCAGGACCGGTTTACCTGGGTGCTTACAGGCGGCAACTCGCCCAGAGCCCTGTATGATATGCTGGCGGCAAGTCCGTATAAAGAACGGATCGCGTGGAATAAACTGCATATTTTTTGGGGAGACGAACGTGCTGTGCCTTTTAGCGATGACCGCAACAACGCAAAAATGACCTATACCCACCTGTTGAACAAAGTGCCTGTGATCCCGGCGCAGGTGCATGTAATGCGTACGGATACAGACCCGGAAGTGGCGGCGCTGGAATACGAGAAGATCCTGCGGCGGTACTTTGGTGAAGTCGGAAAAAGCTTTGACCTGGTTTTGTCGGGCATGGGCGATGACGGGCATACGCTTTCCCTTTTTCCCGGCACCGAAGTGATTTACGAAAAGGAATCATGGGTAAAGGCCTTTTATTTGACTTCCCAGCAAATGTACCGCATCACGCTTACGGCGCCTGTAGTGAACCGGGCTTCGCTTATCGTGTTTTTAACCTTCGGCGCCGGCAAGTCGGGAGCCCTGTATGAAGTGCTCGAAGGCAGCCCCGATGCCGATCTTTACCCCTCACAGATCATTAAGCCCCATTCGGGCGAGCTGCATTGGTTTGTGGATGAAGCAGCGGCAGCCCTGCTGCAAAAAGAATGATGAGCCTTGCGCATGTCATGAATTGCTGACGCCGGGGGTACAAACACTTCTATCGGGAAAATTATGGCAACGAAAAGTTAAAATGTTTTTACAGCACATATTAAAATGTCTTAAATAATAGCGGCTCCTGCATAATAGCGTAACTTTGACCCTCATCCCTTTTGACGTCCTTTAGACCGGGAAACAGCACTTATAGAACCCCTGATGCTTACTTATGATCTGTTTGGTCAATTAGTAGTCATTTTGATTCATCAACCCAAATGTAGAGTATGAAGATTTTTGTACCGTTACTGGTTTTTATTTTTATTTTTTGTGAAGCCAATGCCCAGAACCCTGAGCAACAGCCACCGGCGGATATTCCAACCCTGCAGGTCAAGACCAACAGGATATATGGAAAATTGGTAGATGAAAATTCCGGTAAAGGTATAGAAGCAGCTTCTGTACAACTGTACATGACGGATAACGACAGCTTATACGGAGGAATGCTCACCAGGGCGAATGGAAATTTCAGCTTCACCAATATTGTTACCGGACATAATTACAGACTGGTCATTTCCGCACTGGGCTATGAGTCCGAAGAACGTACCATCAAAACATCCTCCGCACGGAACGGACAGTTTGAAAAAGACCTGGGCAATATTTCGCTTCATCCTGAAATAAAGCAACTGGCCGATGTAACCATTACTGCCACCCGCCCGGCACTGGAAATGAGCATAGACCGTAAAGTCTTTAATGTAGCTAAGAGCTTGACGGCAACAGGCGGAACGGCAATTGACGTTATGAAAAATATTCCGTCGGTATCTGTTGATATAGACGGCAACGTAGAACTGCGCAACAGCTCGCCCCAGATATTTGTGGACGGGCGCCCTACCATTCTCACCCTTGACCAGATACCTGCCGACCATATTGAAAAGGTGGAACTGATCACCAATCCATCGGCAAAATTTGACGCTTCCACATCGGGCGGTATTATTAACGTGGTACTGAAAAAAGAAAAACGGATAGGCTTAAACGGCATTGCCAGCGTGTCTGTAGGTACACCTGGAATATTAAGAGGCCACCTGGGTTTAAATATACGCCAGGGCAAATTGAATTTTTTCATGAGTGGCGGTTACAATCAATCCGGTGGAAAGGCCAAAGGAAGAACTTTACGGGAAAACAAGTGGCAGGGTGTTACCAGGGATTATTTTAACCAGAACAGCGTTAATACGCGCGACCGGAAATTCAGTTCCATTAATTTCGGGTTTGATTATTTTATTGATAACCGAAATACGGTTTCGGTTACACAACGTTTTGGGGGCGGAAATTCCAAAAATGATGAGCAGCAGCAGCAGGAATATCTTGGCAGTGATAAAATATTACAGTATCACGGCAACCGCTCAAGCGATGGTCGCTGGGGGTTTAACCGCAACAGTACGCGTATGAACTACAAGCACACATTTCCCGAGGAGGGCAGGGAGCTGACAGCGGATGTGACTTACAATTATGGCAACGGCAGCAACAGTTCAACCATACTCAATACTTATTTTTTTCCTGATGGTACCGAATACAAATCTCCCGCAACTGTGAACAATAACGGGAGCAACAAGAGCAACCAATTTACTTTTGAAGCCGATTATGTGCATCCCAGGGGTGAAAATGCAAAATTTGAGACCGGGCTGAGGGCCTATTTCAATAATTACGAAAGTTACTTCAATGTTTTCGGTTACGACAACGGCCAGGAAACGAAACTGCCCCTGAGCAATAATTACAAATACACCGAAAATGTGAACGCTGTATACGGCACTTATTCGCAGAAGATCGGAACGTTTTCCTTCCAGGCCGGGCTGAGAGCTGAATATTCAAAATTTGACGGACTGCTCATTGACAGCGCGTTTAAGTTTGGTTATGAATATCCGGCTTCGATTAAGAATATATGGAATGCCCTGTTCCCAAGTCTTTTCCTCACCCAAAAGATCGGGGAAGATGACGAGATACAGGTTAACTTTTCAAGGAGGATCAGGCGGCCTAATTTCTGGCAGTTGAACCCTTACATAGAGATCAATGATCCGGTTAACCTGCGGCAGGGCAATCCGCAACTCCAGCCGGAATTCATCAATTCCTTTGAGTTGAATTACAGCAAAAACTATATAGGCGGTAATTTTTTAGGTGTGCTGTACTGGAGGAACAATCCGAACGATATCACACAATACAGTGACACCATAACTGCAGCGCAGTTTGAACAACTGCAAAATGCAGCAGTTGATCCCAATGCCATTTTGAATACCTGGGTAAACGCCAACACCACCAATCGCTATGGAGCCGAATTTACGGTGCAACATAAAATAGGTCCCAATTTTGAGATTACACCTACATTTAACCTGCAGTACAGAACGGTGCAGGCACGGATCAACAGTACAGATCTGAGCAACAAAGGGTTCAACTGGGAATCGCGGTTGATCAGTAGTTATAAGATCAAGACCGAAAGAAGCGCCCTGTTCAATAACCTGAGCTTTCAGCTTATAGCCGACTATGAATCGCCAAGGGTGATACCACAGGGAAGACGGCTTGAGGAGTTTGATGTTGATTTTGCCATACGCAAAGATTTTCTAAAGAACAACAGGGCTTCCGTAACATTCGGTATCAATGATGTGTTCAATACCAGGCGATGGGGAACCATTTACGATACAGAAACTTTTTATCAGGATGCATACAGGCGCTGGAATGTTAGAAGTTTCCGCATATCGTTCAGCTATAAATTTGGTAAAGCTGATTTTTCTTTGCTGAACCGCAATAACCGTGGCGGAAATGGAGGTGATGATGATTAGGTAGAGAACCGTAATTATTTTTCTCTTATTCCTTCAACCGTATATCCTTTTTCTCTCAACAGGCTTATCACGCCACGGGGTCCTGCGAGGTGCCCGGCGCCTACCGCAAAAAATACTTTTTCTTTTTGCATGGCTTTTTCCATGATGGGTATCCACTTTTTATTGCGGTTGAACAGGAGCACGTCCTCCGATCCGGCAATATCAGGGGAAGACATGATATGCCGGTATATCGCGTCCAGATCCTGCCGTTTATAAGCGGCTGCCATTTTCACAAACTCTTTTTTCTGCATATAAAATTCATCTACAAACCGCATTACCATCTGCACCTGCACGCTGTCGGGCATGTCGTCAAATATTTTCATCTGCTCTTCAATGGTCTCCAGTCCCAATACATCTTTGT
>NZ_DAOMOZ010000202.1:0-8547 GCF_035444585.1 Agriterribacter sp. | reverse complement strand
GTGGATCGGTATTGGTCATGTCGGTACACTTATTTCCGCTATTCTTTTATTGTTCCGCCAGGGATGGAGAACCGGGGTGAACCGTGCAGCGGAAGCCATGACCATCTTTGCGGTAATGGCAGCGGGGCAGTTCCCGATCTGGCACATGGGGAGGGTTTGGCTGGCATTTTTTGTAATGCCTTATCCCAACAGCCGCGGACCGCTGTGGCCCAATTTTAACTCTCCGTTATTGTGGGACGTATTTGCCATCTCAACCTATTTCACCCTGTCGCTTTTATTCTGGTACTCGGGTTTGATACCCGATGTAGCAACGATCCGCGACCGCGCTAAAACCAAATTCAGGAAATTATTTTACGGTATCGCCTCTTTTGGATGGACCGGTTCTACCAAACACTGGCAGCGTCATGAAAGTCTTTCACTGGTACTTGCCGGGTTGTGTACGCCACTGGTACTTTCCGTACATACCATAGTATCTTTCGACTTCGCCACTTCAATCGTTCCGGGATGGCACACCACTATATTCCCTCCTTATTTTGTGGCAGGTGCCGTGTTCTCCGGATTTGCTATGGTACAAACGCTCATGCTCATCACCCGCAGGGTAATGAACCTGCAGGATTATATTACACTGGGGCATATTGAAGCCATGAATAAAGTAATTGTGCTAACGGGTTCCATAGTAGGCTGTGCATATCTTACCGAACTGTTCATGGCCTGGTACGGCGCAAACGTGTACGAGTATGATGCGTTTTTCAGGTATCGTCTGGCGGGTCCGTATGGCTGGAGCTACTGGATTATGATGACCTGTAACGTGGTGTCTCCGCAATTGTTCTGGTTTAAAAAGCTGAGAAGGAATATTGAATTTACTTTTATAATGAGCGTAGTGGTGAATGTGGGTATGTGGTTTGAGCGGTTTGTAATTATCGTTACCTCCATTTTCCGCGATTATCTTCCTTCATCATGGTCGTTGTATTATCGCCCCAGTATCTTTGAGATCGGATTTTACCTGGGCACTTTTGGATTGTTCTTTACCTGTTATTTCCTGTTCTCGAAATACTTCCCCGTAATTGCTATATGGGAAATCAAGCATGTGCTGAAAACGAGCGGCGAAAGTTATAAGGCCAAAATGCAGGATCTTGAAAAAATAAGCGCGGATGAGTTTTACGCCAAAACGCATCAGCATTAAGGTTAGCCGGGGGCTGTTCCTGAACTGGTATTTTGAACACAGATTATTCACCTTAAAAAACCCGTTGGTTTAAGGTTATGACAATAAAAAAATTTGTAGTAGGCTGTTTTGATGATGAAGATGTGCTGTTTCCCGCAGTAAAAAAAGTGCGTAAAGCAGGATATAAGATCCATGATGTGTATACGCCTTTCCCTGTGCATGGGCTCGACAAGGAGCTGGGCATGAGAGACACGAGCCTCCATACAGTAGGGTTCATATATGCGCTAACGGGGCTTACTACCGCCCTTGGCTTCATAAGCTGGATATTGACCAAAGACTGGGTGCAGAATTACGGCGGTAAGCCTCATTTTTCCCTGGCCGCGTGGATACCCATCATATTTGAGCTTACAGTATTGTTTTCGGGGGTAGGTATGACACTTACTTTTTGTTACCTCTGCCAGTTGGCGCCGTTTGTGAAGAAGCATCATTTTCATCCGAGGGCAACAGACGATCAGTTTGTAATGGTTATTGAATGTACAGCCAACACCAACGTGCAGGAAGCCGAAAATTTCCTGGCTGCGGCAGGTGCAAAAGAAGTTAATGTGCAGATGGCTGAAACCGGCTGGTGGCTGGGTCGTTACGACATGAACAAGAAATTATTCGAGCATACGGCTGAAACAGCGGGGGCTTAAAGTAAGGCAAATTTTCCCGGGGATGAAACAAAATTTGGGAATTTGCCTTTTAAATGGAGACATTTATAATATTGCCGCCAGCAGACACCCGGCAGTTAAAAAATAGAAATATACGAATGAAAAAGATACCTGTTATATCATGTGCTTTTATGGTGGCGGTAATGGCTGCGGCAAGTTGCAGTAATAAAAAACCCGGCATCAATTACATGCCTGATATGGCGTACAGCCGTGCATATGAAACCAATTCGGAAAACGATATTTTCCCGGATAAGCAAACCAACCGCACACCGGTTGAAGGGACCATAACAAGAGACCAGTTGTTGCCGTTTCGCGTTGAAAAGGATAGCGGAAGCGATACCACCAATTTTGCGAAAGCCCGGACTGTGCAGAATCCTTTGCCGCCGCTGAATGAAGCAGATATGAAAGAAGCCGAGAGATTGTATTTGATCTACTGCGGCATATGCCACGGCGCTAAGTTAGACGGTAACGGTCCGTTATGGAAAGATGGCGACGGAGCTTTTCCTGTGATGCCCAAAAATCTTCTGGACCCCACCATTGTGAGCCAGGGCGACGGGCAGATCTTTTATACCATCACTTACGGTAAAAATATGATGGGCAGCTATGCCTCCGAGTTAAATCCAAAGCAGCGCTGGATGGTGATAGACTATATAAGAGAAAAACAGGGTGTTAAAAAAACTGCAGCTACTACTGCGGCAGACAGCAGCAGTGCAGCAAAATAAAAACTGATTGAGCATACAAAAATTCATTGAAGAATGATCAAGCAACAATTTGAAACTCCGGCCAAATACAGGAAATGGACATTTGGGCTATTGGGTGTTGGACTGGCAGCATTTTTGGCAGGTTTTTTCTTTCTTGGCCTGAGTAAAGATGAGCACGACCAAACGCGGTTCTGGGCAGGACTATTGCAAAACAGCCTTTACTTTCTTATGATCTGCAATGCCTGTATGTTTTTTATTTGCATCAATATACTTGGCCATAGCAGCTGGCAAACCACCTTCAGAAGGATACCCGAAGCGATAGCTGCAGTAGTGCCTGTTTTTGCCATTGTATCATTGCTTGTATTTATAGCTATTGTTGTGGGTCATCAGCATCATATTTATCACTGGCTTGATAAAGATGCTGTGGCAACCGATAAGATCCTTAACTGGAAGAAAGGCTTTCTTAATCCTACTTTCTTTTTTGTATGGACTGTTATCACCTTAACCGTATGGATAGTAGTAGGCAGAAAGATCAAACAGTTGTCGTTGCGGGCAGACGAAGGTGAAATAACAGGTGAGGAAGCCCGGCAGTACATTTGGAACAATACAGTGTGGGCCGGTATATTTATTGTGTTTTTTGCCTTAACTACAGGATCAACCATTCCCTGGCTGTGGCTTATGAGCATTGATGCGCATTGGTATTCAACAATGTATAGCTGGTACACTTTTATGAGTAGCTTTGTAGGAGGGCTGGCGTTGATAGCCTTGTTTGTTATTTTCCTGAAAAACCAGGGCTACCTGGAGCATACCACCACGGAGCAGCTGCACGATATAGGAAAATACATTTTTGCATTTTCCATATTCTGGGCTTACCTCTGGTTTTCACAGTTTATGCTGATATGGTACGCCAATATACCGGAAGAAACAATTTATTTTAAGCCAAGGCTGCAGGGAGCGTATAAGGGGATATTCTGGTTTAACTTTATCATTAATTTCGTAGCACCCATTCTCATATTAATGACGAGAGGGTCTAAACGGAATTATGCTATTATGACATTTATGGCAATGGCGCTTGTGCTGGGTCACTGGCTTGACTTTTACCAGATGGTAATGCCGGGAGCCATGGGTGATCATTTTAGTTTGGGCTGGTACGAGTGGGGCATGTTGGTCTTTTTTAGCGGTATCCTGATGTTCTTTACAGGAAGGGCTTTAACCAAATCGCCATTGGTGCCGAAATATCATCCTTATCTTAAGGAAAGTTTGATACATCATACGTAAAGTGCGGAAAGACACCCATTATTCAAGAATAATTTTTATATAAAATGACTTCCACCGAGTATTTTATTGTTGTAATAGTTTTGCTGGTATTCGTCGTTATCTTTCAAATATCAAAGGCCAGTGAGTATGTTTCTGTATTGAAAGGAGAAAAAAAAGCTTTTGAACAAAACAACCGCATCAACGCTTTTCTGATGCTGGTGTTTTTGGTAATAGGTCTTGCTGCAGCCTGGTGGTGCAATAAAATATTGTATAAAAAAACATTGCTTGGCGTGCCTTCCGCATCCGACCATGGCGAGCACATTGATACCATGATGTGGATCACGCTTGCAATCATTGGTTTTGTATTTGTTGTTACTCAGGTATTGCTTTTTTGGTTTGCTTACCGGTACCAGGCTTCTGAAAAAAGAAAAGTATTGTATTACCCGCACAACAATAAGCTGGAATTATTATGGACGGCAGTACCGGCCATTGCATTAACTGTACTGGTTGCTTTTGGATTGTACTATTGGTTTAAAATAACGGGAGATCCGCCTAAAACGGCTATGGAAGTTGAAATTACAGGTCACCAGTTTGGATGGGAATACCGCTATCCGGGGAAAGACAACGTTTTAGGGCGGCAGAGTTATAAACTGGTAGACCCTTCTAAAAATAACCCGTTGGGGCAGGATTGGAATGATGCGGCCAATCATGATGACCTTCATCCGTCGGAAATGCACCTGGTGGTTAACAAGCCGGTGAAGCTCATCATCCGTTCGCAGGATGTTATTCATGATGTTGGATTACCTCATTTCCGTATGAAGATGGATGCAGTGCCGGGTACACCCACCACCATGTGGTTTACGCCAAAATACACCACGGCCGAAATGAAAAAGATAACGGGAAATGAAAATTTTGTATACGAAATTGCCTGTGATCAGATGTGCGGAGTAGGCCACTATTCGATGCGTGGCGTGATCGTTGTGGATACCCAGGAAGAATACGATGCATGGCTGGCCGGTCTAAAACCGCAATTCCTGACTGCGCATCCCGATGGTGTTCCTCCGACGGCAAAAACGGCAGAAGCCCGGGAACTGGAAGGAAAACCTGTGGCTCAGGCCGAAGAACATTGATTTTGATTTGTTAACAGGATATTGTTGATCAGTAAAATATTTTAGTAATGAGTAACGAAGCTGTAATTCAACCCGGTGTTATAACTCACGGAGTGCAGGAGCAACATGGTGCGCATCATCATCACGAAACATTCATATCCAAATATGTATTTAGCCAGGATCACAAAATGATCGCCAAGCAATTTCTGATAACAGGAATGATCTGGGCGATCATTGGAGGGGGTATGTCTGTATTATTCCGTATTCAACTGGGATACCCGGAAGCAACCTTACCCTGGCTGGAAGATATCTTCGGGCACTGGGCACGGGGTGGAAAAATATCTCCTGAATTTTATTACGCGCTGGGTACCATGCATGGCACCATATTGATATTTTTTGTGCTTACGGCAGGGTTGAGCGGCACTTTTGCAAACCTGCTCATTCCTTTCCAGGTAGGCGCAAGAGATATGGCTTCACCATTTATGAATATGCTTTCGTACTGGTTTTTTGTATTGGCCAGCATCATCATGATGTCTTCTTTGTTTGTTCAAACCGGTCCGGCAGCCGGCGGATGGACGGTATATCCGCCTTTAAGCGCATTGGGAGATGCGTCGCAGGGATCAAAAACAGGGATGGATCTTTGGCTCATCAGCATGGCCATGTTCGTGGTATCGCAATTACTGGGAGGGCTTAATTATATTTCAACGATCCTTAATATGCGAACCAAAGGAATGACCATGACGCGCCTGCCGTTAACGATATGGGCGATTTTCTTTACGGCAGTGCTGGGATTGCTGTCATTTCCTGTTCTTTTGTCTGGTTTCATCCTGCTGTTGTTCGACAGGCACTTGGGAACCAGCTTCTATTTATCGGATATAGTGATTGCCGGGAAAATTTTGCCAAATGAAGGAGGAAGTCCGATCCTGTATCAACACCTGTTTTGGTTCCTTGGTCATCCCGAAGTATATATCATTATACTGCCTACGATGGGACTGGTGTCGGAGGTCATGTCCATCAATGCCCGCAAGCCCATCTTCGGGTACATGGCCATGGTGGCTTCGTTGTTTGCCATTGCCACCCTTTCGTTCCTGGTGTGGGCGCATCACATGTTTGTAACAGGTATGAACCCCTTTCTGGGCTCTGTTTTTGTGCTGCTTACTTTGCTCATAGCCGTGCCCTCTGCCATAAAAGTATTCAACTGGCTTACCACGCTCTGGCGGGGCAATATCCGGTTTACCCCGGGTATGATGTTCTGCATCGGGTTTGTGAGCACTTTCATATCGGGTGGATTGACCGGGATTTATGTTGGTAATTCAACCCTGGATATCCATATCCATGACACGTATTTTATCATTGCACATTTTCATATCGTAATGGGTGTTTCGGCCTTTATGGGAATGTTTGCGGGAATTTACCACTGGTTCCCTAAGATGTATGGCAGGTATATGAACAATACGCTGGGCTATATTCATTTCTGGATAACGCTTGCATGCGCATACATCATATTTTGGCCCATGCACTACGAAGGTTTTGCGGGTATGCCACGCCGTTACTATAGCTATGAAAACTGGGAATCGTTCAAGCAGTTTGTGGAGCTGAACCGTGTGATCAGTTTTGCCGCTATACTGTCTTTCCTGGTGCAGTTGTTGTTTTTGTTCAATTTCTTCTACTCTATTTTTAAAGGGAGAAAGGTTACAACAAAAAATCCGTGGAACGCCAATACGCTTGAATGGACAACGCCCATTAATCCCGGGCATGGCAACTGGCCCGGCGAAATTCCTGAAGTGCATCGTTGGGCATACGATTATGGTAAGGATGGCGTGGATTTCATTCCGCAAACCGAGCCGGTAACGAAAGATGAATCAAAGCATTAATGATTTCCGCTAACGGGCGGGATAAATACAGCTCTTTGTGCTGATAAAACAGAGATTTTTGAAGGTAAGGGATACATACGACGGGGCACAGCAGTCAGCTTCTTTTATGGTAATTGACAAGCTCAAAGACTATATGCTGCTGATAAAGTTTACCCTGAGTTTTACAGTAGTATTTTCCTGTGTGATCAGTTATCTGCTGGCACCGGGCATTACGTTCAATTTCGTGTCAGTTCTTTTATTATTTACGGGTGGATTGCTCATAACCGGGTCGGCCAATGCCATTAACCAGATAACGGAGAAAGACACCGACGCATTGATGAAGCGCACAGCGAAGCGCCCGGTTGCCAATGGCAAAATGAGCGTTTCTGAAGCCTCGGCTTTTGCCGCTGTGGCAGGTGTTGCAGGCGTATTGCTGGTAGGTTACTGGTTTAACTGGACGGCGGCTATGCTGGGATTGTTCAGCCTGTTCCTTTACGGATTTGTATATACTCCTTTAAAAAAGGTACATTCCGTTTCTGTGCTGGTAGGTGCCATACCGGGAGCCTTGCCCTGTTTGATAGGATGGGTGGCGGGAGCAGATGAACTGAGCGCCGGCGGATGGGCTTTGTTTGCGATCCAGTTTTTCTGGCAGTTTCCGCATTTTTGGGCAATTGCATGGGTGGCGCACAAAGATTACAGCCGGGCGGGGTTTAAGCTGATGCCTTCCGATGCAGGACCAACAAAATATTCGGCAATCCAGGCCATTATCTATTCGCTTCTGATGATACCGGTAGGCATATTCCCCTACCTGATACACATGAGCGGGCTGGTTAGCCTGGTTATTATACTGGTGGCCAATTTGTTCATGGTATGGCAAAGCATGCGTTTGTACAGGGAAATGAATGTGCAGGCCGCCAGAAGGGTAATGTTCAGCTCTTATATTTATTTGCCGGTAGTGCTTTTAAGCCTGCTTGCCGATAAAGTAGCAGGTATATAGCCAGGTACAAGCTTTGAATAATGGGTTTTATGAGGGAACAGGCACCCGAAACCCAAAGCCTACAGCTCACTGCTGAAAGCTATTTATTTTGTTAATGAAACCAGTTGTAATGATAGAAATGATGAGTGCGCAGCGAAAAAGAATACATCCGTATAAATTTAACATGTGGCTGGGCCTTGCAGGTATAATTATGATGTTCGCAGGGCTTACGAGCGCTTACATTGTAAAGCGAAGCCAGCCGGGATGGGAAAGCTTTACGCTGCCAACTGTATTTTCTTACTCTACTTTGGTTATACTGGTGAGCAGCCTAACCATGCAGGTGTCTTTGAGAGCGTTCAAGGCGCACCAGATGAGTAAATACAGATTGTTCTTTGCTGTAACCGCTGTTTTGGGCATCCTGTTCAGCATACTGCAGGTGAACGGATTTTACCGGTTTGGGGAGATGGGGATGAAAATGGTCGGGATAGGCTCCAATCCGGCCTATTCCTTTGTACTGGCTATAGCAGGGTTGCACATTGCGCATGTATTGGGCGGTGTAATTGCCCTGGGGGTCATTCTCTTTAAAGCGTTCAGCACAAAAAAACGCAATTATGACAGTATACCCGTGGAAATAGTAGCTACCTACTGGCATTTTGTAGATATCCTTTGGGTTTACATTTTTGTATTTTTTCATTTATTGCATTAACCACGAACAAAATTGAGCATTCATAAAATTTAAATTGCATGTCAACACACATACCGGCCGGATATAAATGGTG